>CANFIE010000426.1 GCA_947446625.1 Acetobacteraceae bacterium
ACGCTGCTGCCGGCGCTGCGCGCCGAGGGCTGGGTGGTGACCATCGCCGAGGACTTCCCGGTGCGGCTGGCCGAACCCGAGGGCGAGATCGAGGCGCGGCTCAACGAAGGCTCCGGCATCGACTGGTTCGAGTTGGAACTCGGCGTGGTGGTGGATGGCGAGCGGCTGGACCTGCTGCCGCTGCTGTTGCGGCTGATCGCCGGCGGCCGGGGCGAGGCGCTGGTTGAGCACCACGACGACGACGAGCCCTTCCTGCTGCCGCTGCCTGACGGCCGCCTGCTGACCCTGCCGATGGCGCGCATCCGGCCGATGCTGCTGGCGCTGGCCGAGCTGTTCGCCGAGGGCCGGTTGGATCCGTCTGGCGAAGCCCCGGTCCGCTTCACCCGCCTGGACGCCGCCGAGGCGCTGGCGCTGGAAGCGGCCTCGGGCCTGGCCTGGCAGGGCGGCGAGGCGCTGCGGGCGCTGGGGCGGCATCTGGCCGGGGCCGAGGGCAGCATCCCGCCGGTGGAACTGCCCGAGGGCTTCCAGGGCAAGCTGCGCCCCTACCAGGCCGAGGGCGTGGCCTGGCTGCAATTCCTGCGCGGTGCGGGCCTGGGCGGTGTGCTGGCGGACGACATGGGCCTGGGCAAGACGGTGCAGACCCTGGCGCACCTGGCCATTGAGCAGGCCGCCGGGCGCCTGGAGCATCCCGCGCTGCTGGTTTGTCCAACCAGCCTGATCCCCAACTGGCGGCGCGAGGCAGCGCGCTTTGCGCCCGGCCTGCGCGTGCTGGCGTTGCATGGCCCGGCGCGGGCACAGCAATTCCAGCGGATTAGCGAGCACGACCTGGTGCTGACCACCTACCCGCTGCTGGCACGCGACCACGCCGTGCTGACCGCGCAGCCCTGGCATGTGGTGGTGCTGGACGAGGCGCAAGCGATCCGCAACCCCAAGGCGGAAACCACCCGCCAGGCGATGCGCTTGCAGGCAGGCCAGCGGCTCTGCCTCTCCGGCACGCCGTTGCAGAACCATCTGGGCGAGTTGTGGTCGCTGTTCGACTTCCTGGCGCCGGGTTTTCTCGGCACCGAGGCGATGTTCCGCCGGCAATATCGGACGCCGATCGAGAAGCAGGGCGACGCGCCACGCCAGGCGGCGCTGCGCCGGCGGGTGAAGCCGTTCCTGCTCCGCCGCACTAAGGAGGAGGTGGTCCAGGACCTGCCGCCCAAGACCGAGATCCTGGAACCAGTGGAAATGGAGGCCGGCCAACGCGCGATCTACGAGGGCATTCGCCTGGCGATGCACAGTAAGGTCCGCGCGGCCATCGCGGCGCGCGGCCTGGCGCGCTCGGGCATCGTCATCCTGGAGGCGCTGCTAAAGCTGCGCCAGGCCTGCTGTGACCCGCGCCTGCTGAAGCTGACCGCGGCGCAGAAGACCAAGGCGGGCTCGGCCAAGCTGGAGCGCCTGCTGGAGTTACTTGGCGTGCTGCTGGGCGAAGGCCGCCGGGTGCTGGTGTTTTCGCAGTTCACCTCCATGCTGGCGCTAGTCGAGGCGCGGATGCAGGCGGCGGCTATCCCCTATGTGCTGCTGACCGGCGACACCAGCGACCGCGAGACCCCGGTCAGCCGCTTCCAGGCCGGCGAGGTGCCGGTTTTCCTCATCAGCCTGAAGGCGGGCGGCGTTGGGCTGAACCTGACCGCGGCGGACACCGTCATCCACTACGACCCTTGGTGGAACCCCGCGGCCGAGGACCAGGCCACCGACCGCGCGCACCGGATCGGCCAGGAGCGGCCGGTCTTCGTACATCGCCTCGTTACCTTGGGGAGTATCGAGGAGAAGAAGGAGACGCTGAAGGAGCGCAAGCGCGCCTTGGTGGCAGCGGTGCTGCAAGCCGAGGCCGGCGGCGCGCTGCGGCTGAGCGAAGCCGATGTGGAGGCACTGTTCGCCGCGGAATAGGCGCGGCGAAGAGGGGCCGTTCCCAGTGGCTTGGAGATCAGGAGAATCGCGCGGGAATGCGCGCATCCCTTGCGGCCCAGTCGCTGAGCAGGAAGGTCAGGGTCTGCCTCGGCATCTCGCACACCGCTTCGACGCGGTCGGGGCGCAGCATGAGGTGCCAGGTTTGAAAAGCCTGTGGCTGCTTCGCGGCAATGGCAGAGGGTGCCAGCAGGGCCAGATTGTTGCCCGCAGACGGGTCTCGTACCGAGGCTGCTCCAAAAGGGGCTTTTCCCCGCTGTATCGGCCGAACCAAGGGCGGCCTGAACTCCAAGCTCCACGCGGTCTGCGATGGCCAAGGGCGGCCCGGGGTCATGCTGCTCACCGAGGGCCAGGCCAGCGACCATCGCGGTGCCGCCCTCATGCTGCCGCAGCTCCCAGCCGGAGCGCGTGAACTGATCGGCGACCGTGGCTACGACAGCGCCCGCTACCGCGCTGACCTGACCGCCCGCGGCATCACGCCCTGCATTCCGTCAACCCGCAGCCGCAAGGTGCCCATCCCGCACGACAAGGCGCTCTACCGCCAGCGCCATCGTATCGAGAACATGATCGGCAGGCTCAAGGGTTCGAGGCACTGCCTCGGACCGCCGCATCGCCATGCGCTACGACAGGTGCGCCCACGCCTTCTTCAGCGCAATCACCCTCGCCGCAACCGTCACCTTCTGGCTTAAGCAATGAGTCCTGAGCCTAATCCGTCATTTCTCCAGGTATCAGCCGCCCTGCCCGGCTTTCCCCGTATCAGCCCAGGCCGTGCCGGAATCGGGCGGCGTGGGCGGCATGCCCACACCGCCTCCCATCATCAGGCAGCCCGTGGGGTAAGGCAGGTCTGGCCGTTGGCCTGCGCCGAGACCGCGACGAAGCCAAACACCTCAGCCACATTGGTCAGCGTGCTGCCGGCCGGGCAGCTGATGCTGCTGGAACCCGGGCCGCCCACATGGCGCGGCGGCACCGCACGGGCAAAGGCATTCACGCCAAAGTAGGGCTGAAAGCCGCTGCCTAGCACGTAGTTCACGCCACCCGTGGTGTAGGGCAGTTGCAGCCCAGCGGCGGCCAGCGGCGCCCAGCTGCCGGTCACAACACCAAGGCCAAGCTGGCCCTGCACCGCGCGATTGCCGGCCAGCGTCAGAATGCGCAGAGTCGGCCATTGCAGCGGCTGCTCCAGGCTCAGCGGCATGGTCGCATCAGCTTGGCCGCCATAAACCTGGGAATGCGCGGTAGTCTCGGTGCGGCGCACCGCTGCTACCAATTCAGGCCGCTCGGTGCCGAAATTCCACTGCACGCCAATGGAAAAGCGGGTCGCCCACTGGCTCCGCAGCCCCTCGGTGCCCGGAATGGTGGTGGTGGTCGGCGGTACGCAAAACGGCGTGTCGCACAGCGAGGTGGCGAGGGCCGGGTTGCTCACCAGCGCCATCGGCAGCGCGGCAATGGTCGCCAGCAATAGGGTGCGGAATTGCATTGTATTCATCCTCACGAGCCAAATTTCCCGACTGTTATTCCGCTCTCATTTATCTACTCGGTCGGCCCTCGCCCTAATCATTAATGATAAAAAACAAAAATAATATTGCACACAAAGAATATTTATTATATATTTATTCAAATTAAGAAAATATTGTCAGGGAAAAATTCGGCTGCGCCTGGCCAAGCAATCCCGGCAGCGCGCCGCCCGGCCCGCGGCCAGGCGCGTCTCCGCCGCCCCGCTAACCGCGCCGTAACCCCCTTGCCCCACAAAATGCCGCCGCGTCCCCAAAGCGGGGCGCCGCCGAGTGTGAAGGCCGGTTGCCTGCAAAAACTGTGGTTTTGAGCCGCCTGCCGGAATGCAGTTCCGGTTGCTGGCCGCCCGGCTGTCGGGCGGTGGTCCTGCGCAAAACGCCCGTGCCGGGCGG
>CANFIE010000427.1 GCA_947446625.1 Acetobacteraceae bacterium
CATCCAGCGCCTCACCCCCGGCGCCCGCCGCGCCGGCCTGCTGGCCCTGGCGCTCTGGCTCTGGCCCGTGGTGCTGCTGATGGACGGCGGCGGCGTCTTCGCCGACATCGCCTGGTTCTTCTCCAAAATGGCGGTCGTCACCTTCGGCGGCGCCTATGCCGTGCTGGCCTATGTCACGCAGGAAGCGGTGCAGAACTACCACTGGGTCACCGGGCCGGAGATGCTGGCCGGCCTCGGCTTGGCCGAAACCACCCCCGGGCCGCTCATCCTGGTGCTGCAATTCGTCGGCTTCCTGGCCGCCTTCCCGCAGGGCTGGCTGGCCGCCGTGGCCGGCAGTGCGCTCACCCTCTGGGTCACCTTCCTGCCCTGCTTCGCCTGGATCTTCCTCGGCGCCCCTTACGTGGAGCGCCTCCACAACGCCCCCCGCCTGAAGGGCGCCCTGGCCGGCGTCACCGCCGCCGTGGTCGGCGTCATCGCCAACCTGGCGGTGTGGTTCGGCCTGCGCGTGCTGTTCACCGAGATGACCCGCACCACAATCGGCCCGCTGCCGCTGGAATACCCGGTCTTCGCCAGCCTCGACATGCACGCCCTGCTGCTCGCCCTGCTGGCCGCGGTCTGCCTGTTCCGCCTCAAGCTGGGCGTGGTGCAAACCTTGGCTATTGCGGCCGTGGCCGGATTGGTGCTGCAACTGGCGCAATATCCGTTCTGATAAAATCATCAGAACGGATTTCTTGTTCTAATATCAAATCGTTACAGAGCACGAAATCCGCCCGTCAGGGCGCATGGTGCTCTACCCCCCCTGACAAGGGTAGGCCTCCGGCCCGCCTGCTCCACGCCACGCAACAGCGCCGCACGGGCCGCCACAGGCCCGCGCAGGAAGGAGAGGCAACCCCATGGCATTGAACGAACAACTCGACTGGACCGCCGTCGGCGCCATCGTCACCGACCGCAACGCCCTGCCGGTGCCCACCACGGTGGCGGACGCCTTCAAGCTCGACACCGGCCCGCCGAGCAAGGACCTGCTGCCCGCCGGCACCCTGCTCTACAAGTTCAACAGCGGCCCCACCTTCCGGCTGGACTGGGCCACCAAAACCCCCATCCCGGACCCGCCGCCGGCCGACTACATGGTCAGCCCCTGGTGGTCCCCCACCCTGCCCTACAAGCAGGATGGCGGGCTGAGCCAGCGGATGAACCTGGCGCGGCTCAACGGTGTCAGCATGCGCGAATGGGGCCGGCTGACCTCCGTCATCAAGGAGGATTGGGGCTCCCTCGCCTATATCCTGCAAATCGAGTTGAAGGCGCCGGTCTATGCCTGGTTCGGCCGCTTCAAGGGCATGGCCCGCATCGGCACCGGCACCAGCATGCGGGATGGTGGCGCCGAAAAATCCGGCGGCGGCAAGAACCTGCCCGGCGGCGGCACCCAGTTCTACATCCCCAACATGGCCTTCGGCGGCTATGTGGCCACCTTCGTGTACAAGAACATCTGAACCACCAAGGCCCCGGGCACCGCCATCAGGCGCGCCCGGGCGCCGCCCGTTACTTCCGGCTGATGAGGAAGCGGAACAGCCCCTTCGCCGCCGGCTTCGGCGCTTCCACCACCGGGGCCGGGGCGCTGCCCAGGCGCGGCATCGGCATGCCCGGCGGCATGGTCGCCACGCGCCGAATGAACGCCACTTCCTCGCCCGTGCCGGCCTGCTTGGCAGCTTCCGTCACCGCCTGCACCAAATCCGGGTCGTCGTTGAATTCCCGCGCCAGCGTGCGCTCAAACACCGGCGTCGCCGCCACATGCACATCGCCCACCGCCGCCGCAATGGCGCTGGCGTCGTTGCGCAGAATCACCGCCGCATGCCGCGCCGCCAGGTAGTCGGCCAGGAATTCATGGGTGAAATCCACCGTGTCCCGCTGCGGCCCCAGGGTGAACAGCGCCACCTGCTGCAAAATCAGCATGGCGCGGAACCGCTCATCCTCGGAAAGCTCGGCATGGCCCCGATGCGCCTGGAACAGTTGCTTCAGCGTTTCCACCGCCAGCCCCTTGCCCGCCACCTTCATCGCCTGATTACGGCGGAAGGCATGCGCGGCCGCGGCCAGCAGGTCGATCATCCCCTGCATACCCAGCTCGCTGCGGAAGGCCCCGGCCTTCTGCACCGCATCCTGCGTCATCTGGCCAAGGTTGGCCCGGTCGCGCAGCTTCTCCAGCGTCAGGATCTGGTCGTCCTGCAAAAAGTCATCGAACGGAAACGCCAGGTCTTCGTCAAACTCGGTCTGCGGCTTGGCGCTCTCCAGCACATTCTCCTGCTCGCGCGCCGAAAGCTTGATCCGCTCGCGCTCCAGCAGCGCCATCACCGCGCGGTCCAGCAGCACCAAATCGTCATCCGGCAGCGGCTGCCCGCCGCCTTCCACGAACTCATCCAGCAGCAGCTTGCAGTAGAACGGCGTGCCCGCCAGTTCCTCCAGCGCCGGAGACTTGGCCAACTCGGCCTCAAACGCCTCCACCTGCTTGGCCACCTCGGCCTCGCGCGCCGAAGGCATGCGCCGGTCCAGTTCCAAATAGGCCAGCGCCCCGCGCGCGGCGGCATCCCACGGCTTCAGCCGGTAGGCCTTCACCGCGTCCGGCCCCTTGCTGGTGGTGATATTGGCCAGGAAATCCACCAGCCGCTTATTGGTGCCCAACAGGCTGTCGCGGGCGCAGATCACCACCTGGGCGCGGCTGCCGCTGGCCAGCAAATTCTCGGTCAGCACGTCGAACAAATCCGACTGCCGGGCAAAGAACTCGTCCATGCCGTCGAACATCAGCAGCGCATGGCCGTTGATGTGCAGCCAGTCCATGTAGCCCCGGCTCACCGGCTCGGCGCCCACGGTCTCGAACAGCGCGTCCATCAACTGGTCAAAGCTGTAGTGCCGGCTGCGCCGCAGCGCCTCGGGCAGAAAGAAGATCGGCCGCGGGAACATGCCCCCGGTATGCCGCCGCTTGAACACCTGGAACCGGTCGAACAGCCGGGCATACAGCGCGTTGAACAGAATGGACTTGCCACCACCGGCCTGGCCCACCACCAGGTGCACCCCCGGCTTGTCCGGAAAGCCATCCAGCGCCTTGCCCAACTCGCTGAACAAATCAGCTTCGCCGCCGCCGCCCAGCGCCTTGCCGTCCAGCCCAATCCGCTCATAGGCCTGCGGCACGCGCTGCTCGATCAGGTGGCGGTTGACCGCGGCAAAGGCCTTCAGCGGGTCGCGATTGGCCCCGGCCAGCCGGGTTTCCACCTTGTAGAAGCGGTCGAAGAACTCAATCGGCCCATTCAGGGTAAAGCCGGTTTTGGCCAGTTGGCTGCGGAAGGCGTTGGAAATGCCCTTGCCACTCTCCACCACCACATAGGCTTCATCCGCCTTGTGCTGCTGCCGGGCAATGGAACAGGCCTCCAGAATGCCCTTCTGCTGCGCCGCCGGAATCCCGGCCTCGCCCGGCACCACCAGGGTCAGCGTGCTCATCTCCTTCGCCGGGCCCTTCGCCCAGCGCCGAGACAGCAACAGCCCACCCGGCACCGTTTCGGTCTGGTTGCGGTCCGCCGCCAGGGATTCCTCAACGACACGCACCAAAGAACTCATGCTTCCCCCAGCTTCCGGCATTCAGCGAATCCGGCGCATCCACCAGCTTTTTACACTTTGCTGGCGCCGAAGCAAAAATGACAGTGCTTAACCGCGTTGAAGAATAATCATTACCATCCGCCGCAGCCCCGCTCCTTGCTGCGCCAACCAGCCACCGCGCTCCAGCACTGCCCCGGCCTCTGGGTCGCCAGTACCTGGGAAGCGGTCGCGCCGAAAATCCGCGGTGCCGAACATCCAGTCCCACACCGGCA
>CANFIE010000428.1 GCA_947446625.1 Acetobacteraceae bacterium
CCATCCATCCCTCCGCCCAGGAACACATGCACCAGCAGCCCGCGCCCGCTGCCGGGTTCGGCGGCAAAGGCCAGGCTGCGCAGCGCGGGCAGGGCGGCGGCGGCAATGCCGGCGCGCAGCAGGGAACGGCGGCCAATCAACAGGGGCATGGGACGAAGCTTCCGGCGACGGGGCGAGGCAGCGGGCGGAGCATTGAGCGGTTCAGCATTGCTGGAAGGCCGGGGCGGCCAGCAGCCAGCCGGCCAATTCGCCCACCTCGGCGGCGTTTGGGGTGGGGTTGCGGCCAGCGCGAGACCACACGCCCAGCACCGTCCGTGCCACCGGGGCGGCATCGGCGCCCAGCACGGCCCCGGCCAGCCGGGTCACCACGATGGCCACCGGCTGCCCGGCCAATTCCGCCAGCAGGGCAGGGGCGCCGGTGCCCTGGGCATTGCGCGCCAGGTCCAGCAGCAGCGCCCAGCGGGCGCGCAGCGCGCCGGTGCCGTCATACTGCGTTGCATCCAGCGGCTGGCCGTCCGGCGAGGGCCAGCCGAACAGGACCTGCCCGACATTGGCCAGCCCGGTCAGCAGCCAGGGGTTCGGCGTCAGCGGAATCGCCAGTGCGCGCGCCGCCGCCGCCACCAAATCCAGCGGGCGGCGCGGCCGGCCCAGGGCGGGGTCGGCAATCTCGGGCCCGGCCAGTACGGCGCGCACCACCTGGGCCAGCTGGTCCGGCTGGCCGGCCTGCGCCAGGAACACCGCCGCCGCCCGTTCCGCCACCACGGCCGGAGCCTGTTCGCCCACCAGGAACCGCACCAGCTTGCCGCAGACAAACCGCGCCGTGGCCGGGTGGGTGGCCACAATATCCAGCACCGCCCGGCCATGCGCCATGCCGGGGGCAAAGGGTTCCAGGTCTCGCCCCAGCACGCGCTTCTGGTAGTGGTCGTGCCAGACCTCATGGAACATGAAGTCCCCGGTGCGCGGCAGCCGGCCCTGTTCGCTGCCCTGGCCGATGGCCACGGTCCAGCCAGTGAAGGCGCGGGCCACCTCCCACACATCGGCATCCACATAGCCCAGCGGGTAGCCATCTGGCCCGCGCGGCAGGCCGCTGTTGCTGCGCGCCCCGCCGAAATAGGCCGGCTGCCCCAGCGTGTGCAGTTCCAGCAATTCGCGGGCATAATTCTCGTTCGGCGCCCCGGCCCGAGAACCCGCATTGCTCAGGAAGAACAGCATGGCCGGGGCTGCGGCAATGGCTTCCAGCAGCGGGCGGAAATTGCCCAGCGCCTGGGCGCGAATCCGCCGGTCATATTCAGCGGCGGAGGTTGCAATGCGCGGGTGTGCGTCGATATTCACCGCGAAGTGGTCGTGCCAGAACTCCACCATGCGTTCGTAGAGCTGCGCTTCGCTGCTCACCTTTCGCAGCAGCGTCGCCGCGCGCAATTCCAGCTTTATCCGTTCCGGCTCGGGCGGCACGACGCCATTCACCGGGGTGCCGGCGCGGGCGGCACGTTCCTCGGGCGAATCCACCAGCCGGCCGAGCGGCACCATTTCCTGCGCCAGCTTGCCATCGGCGCCGGGAATGCGGGCCGGAATGCGCAGCGCCGCCAGCCGGGCCACGGTGGTGGGGTCGTCGCCACGCCGGGCAAGTTGCTGTTCCACCCAGGGGGCCAGGCCCTGCCGGGTCAGGGCTTCGGCCTCGCCGGGCCGGGCGCCATAGCCGGCACGGGCCAGAACACGGCGGGCTGCGTCAATGCTCAGGGGCGGTAGGGCCAAGGCTGCCTCGTCACGCTGATGCGTGCGGCGAACCCTATCGGCTGTCGCGGCGGCAAGTCGAGTGAACAAACGTAAAAGCTGGTGGCCCGCTTTGGCTCGCCCGGCGCTTCAGGTGCCGAAGCAGCGGTCCCCGGCGTCGCCCAACCCCGGAATGATAAAGCCGCGCTCGTCCAGCCGCTCATCCAGCGCGGCGGCCAGCACCGCCACGTCGGGGTGTTCCCGCGCCACCCGGGCTGCGCCTTCCGGCGCCGCCACCACGCAGACAAAGCGGATTTGCAGCGCCCCGGCGGCCTTCAACTGGCTCAGCGTGGCGCAGGCAGTGCCGCCGGTGGCCAGCATGGGGTCCAGCAGCAGCACGCCGCGCTGGGCCAGATCGGGCGGCAGGCGCAGCAGGTATTGGCTGGGTTGCAGGCTGGCTTCGTCGCGCACCATGCCCAAATGCCCCACCGGCGCTTCCGGCAGCACCCAGCGGGCGCCTTCCAGCAGCCCCAGCCCGGCGCGCAGCACCGCCACCAGGCAGGGTTCCGGCCCGGCCAGCGCCGGCGCCTGCATCCGCGCCATCGGGGTGTCGATCACCCGTTGCGCCTCGGGCAGGTCGCGCAGCGCCTCTGCCGTCAAAATGGCGCCCATCTCGGCCAGCAGGCGGCGAAATTCGGCGCTGCCGGTTTCCCGGGCACGAAGCCGCGCCAGCTTGTGGCGCAGCAGGGCATGGCGAGGAACGCGAAGGGTGCTCATTCCCCCAGCCTATCCGCCCGCCAGCCCTTCGGCATGGTTAATCTCAGCGGTCGGTCAGCCGAAATTCAATGCGCCGGTTGCGGGCCCGGGCTTCCGCGGTTTCGCCCTGGTCCATCGGCTGGTTTTCGCCAAAGGCGGTGGGCGCCACCCGGTTGGCGGGCAGCCCTTCCTGCACCAGCAGCCGTGCCACGGCGATGGCGCGCGCGGCCGAAAGCTCCCAGTTGCTGGCGAAGCGCTGGTTGCTGATGGGCGTGCGGTCGGCATGGCCATCCACCCGCAGCACCCAGTTCACATCGGCGGGTATCCGGCGCGAAATGTCGCGCAGCACGCCACCCACCCGGCGAATCTGCGCCTGCCCGGCCTCGGAGAGATCCGCCGAACCGGGCGGGAACAGAATCTCACTCTGGAACACGAAGCGGTCGCCCACCACGCGGATTTCCGGCCGGTTGCCCAGCACTTCCCGCAGCCTGCCGAAGAAGTCGCTGCGGTAGCGCTGCAACGTCTCCACCTGCGCCGCCAGCGCGGCATTCAGGCGCGAGCCCAGCGTGGCGATCTGCACATCCTTGTCGCGGCCCTGGGCCTCGGCCAGTTCCAGCGCCGTGCTGATGCGGCCAAGCTGGCTGCGCAATTCCTCGATCTGCCGGGTCAGCAGCGCAACCTGGGCCTGGGCCGATTCACTCAGCCGGGTGGCCTGCTGCGCCGCCGTGGTCTGGGCGGCCATGTCGCGCTCCATGCGGTCGCGCAGCGCGGTCATGGCGCGCAACTGCTCGGAAATCCGCGCCAATTCGGAAAGCCGGGCCTCCAGCGTGGCGCGGTCGGTCCGCACCGTGCGTTCCAGCGCCGCCATTTCAGCGCGCATCGCTTCCAGTTGGCGCCGCGCTTCGGCCAGGTCGCGGGCCACGCGGGCGGCTTCGGTCTCAGCCACGGCGCGCGCCTGGCGTTCCGTGCCAAGCCCGGCGGTCAGTTCCGCCAGGGTGGTGGCCTGGGTGCGGGCGGCCAATTCCAACTCGCCCACCCGGGCGGCGGCGCGGTCGCGCTCGGCGGTCAGGCGCTCCCGCGCATCGCTGGCCACGCGCAATTCCTGCTGGGCGCGGGCCAGGCTGTTGCGCAGGCTGCCGGCCTCGGCGCGTTCCAGGTTCAACTGCTGCGCCAACTCGGCCATCTGCCGGTTCAGCTGTTCCAGCGCCTGGTCGCGGCTGGTCAGCGCCGCGCCCAGAAAGCCCTGGGCCAGCACAAACACCAGCAACACGAAGATGATGACCATGAGGAGCGTGGAGAGCGCATCCACATAGCCCGGCCAGGCATCCAGCCCGCCGCGGTCCCGCCGCCTGCTGTTGAGCGCCATGGC
>CANFIE010000429.1 GCA_947446625.1 Acetobacteraceae bacterium
CCCCGGCGCCGACCTGCCCGCCCCCATCAGCGCCCATGGCGGCTACCCCTATGCCGTGGCGCTGCTGACCTACGCCGCCAGCCTGCCGCTGCGCGCCCTGGCCCTGGCCCCCATGGCCGAAACCGCCGCCCCGGTTTTTTACTTGTTGCTGCTCGCGGTGCTCGCGGCGGGGGTTCTCAGGGAGGCCGGCGTGGCCGGGCGGGCCTGGGCCGTGGCCGGGGTGGTGCTGGCGCTGTTCTGGCTCAACCCGGCCTTTGTGCCGCGCATTGTCTTCACCAACTACGGCGAAACCCCCACCGCCGCCCTGGCCGGCATGGCCGCGCTGCTGCTGCTGCGCCGGGACCGCGCCGCGTGGTGGCAGGCGGCGCTGCTGCTGGCGGCGCTGGTGAATGTGAAGCAGACCGGCCTAGTGCTGGCGCTGCTACTGCTGGCCGGCGCCGCGCTGCTGGCCATTGTGGAGCGGCAACGCGACCGGGATGGTATTGAGCGCAGGCGCGACCTCACCCTGCCCTTGCTCGCCCTGCCCATGCTGCTCACCTGGTGGCTCTGGCAGCCGCATGCGGCGGCGGCGGGGGGCGTGTTCGGCTTCAAGCCGCTGGGGCAATGGGCCTGGGCGCTGGCGCCGCAAACCCTGGCGGCCATTGGCACCGTCATTGTGCGCAAGCTGGCCTTCTCGGCGCTGTTGCTGGCGCTGCTGGCCCTGGCCGCCCTGGCGCTGTGGCGCGGCCGCCGAGACCCCGCCGCCCGCCTGGCCCTGCTGGCCGCGCCGCTGCTGGCCGGCTGGCCCTGCTTCCTGTTCGTCACCTACATGGGCGGCAGCTTCAACGACTACGAGATCACCCACGCCGCCAGTTTCTGGCGCTACGGCACGCAGTTGGGCGGGGTGATGCTGGTGGGGGCGCTGCTCTGGCTGCTGGCCCAGCGGGTGCCGGCCCGACTGGCCGCACTGGCGGCGCCGCGCTGGGCGCTGCCATTGGCGCTGGGCGTGCTGGTGGTGCTGCCCGCCCCAGCCTACAGCTACCTGTGGCCGGCCAAGCGGGAACTGGCACCGCCGCTGCGCCGTACCATGGCCGCGCTGCTGCCCAGCCTGCCCCAGGGCGGCGTGCTGGCGGTGGTGGACCCCGAGGGCAATGGCTTCGGCGCCGTTATTGCCGAATACGCGCTGCAAGGCCGGGTGCGGGTGGTGCTGCCCGCCCGCGGCTATGGCAGCATCAGCCTGGAGGCCGCCACCCTGCGCACCCGTCTGGCCGAGGATCAGCCTGGCCAGATCCTGCTGCTCTCGGCCGATACCGCCACCCAGACCGCCCTGGCCACCCCGCCGCTGCGGCCCGGGCATTGGCGGCTGCTGCGCCGCAATGGCGCTGGCTGGGTGGCTGAGGCCGAGCGGGTGTTAGGGCGGTAGATAGCCCTCGACCAGCGCGATATCGCCCTCGGCCGCCTGCTGCCGCAGCTTGATGAGCGGCGCGTAGTCGGCTGAGAAGTAGAAGGCCTTCAGCTGCTCCATGCTGGGGAATTCCAGCACCACCACGCGGTTCAGCGTGGCGTTGCCTTCCACCGGCGTCACCGCCCCGCCGCGCACCAGATAGGTGCCGCCGAAGCGGGCGATCATCGGCGCCACCTGCCGGGCATATTCGGCATAGGCCACCGGGTCCTTCATCGTCACATTGCCGATGAGATAAGCCTTGGGCATGTTACAGCGCCTCCAGCGGGGCGCCCTGGTTGATATCCATGCCCACCTTGCCCAGCGCCGCCCAGCCGCGTTCATACTGCGGCGGCGCGTCGATGCTCTCCAGCGCGCCCAGCGCGGCGGCGGCGCGCAGCGGCCAATAGGGGTCGCGCAGCAGCACGCGGGCCAGCAGGATCATGTCGGCCTTGCCGCTTTCCACAATCTCCTGCGCCTGCGCCGGCTCGGTAATCAGCCCCACCGCCGCCACCGGAATATCGGCGCCCTGCTTCACCGCCACCGCGCCCGGCACCTGGTAGCCCGGCCCCAGCGGAATCTTCTGCCCGGCATCCAGCCCGCCAGAGGAAACGTCGATGATATCCGCCCCGGCCGCCTTCAGCAGCTTGGCCAGTTCCACGCTTTCCTCGGTGGTCCAGCCGCCGGCCACCCAGTCGGTGTGCGAAATCCGCACCGACATCGGCAGCTTGTCCGGCATGGCGGCGCGCACCGCCTTGGCGCATTCCACCACAAAGCGGCTGCGCCCGGCGAAATCCCCGCCCCAGCCATCATTGCGCTGGTTGCTCAGCGGCGAGAGGAATTCATGCAGCAGGTAGCCATGCGCCGCATGCAGTTCAATCAGTTCATACCCTGCCGCCACGCTGCGCTTGGTGGCGGCGGCAAAGGCGGCGATGGTGGCCAGGATCTCGGCCTCGCTCATCGCCTTCGGGGTGGCGTAGTTGCCAAAGGGCGTGGCGCTGGGGCCAATGGCGGTCCAGGGTTCATCGGCGGGCGCATTCACCCAGCCCGGGCCACGGCTGCCCTTGCGGCCGGCATGCGCGATTTGAATGGCCGGCACCGAGCCAACCCGCTTGATCGCCGCCGCCAGCTTCTGGTGCGGGCCGATATGCTGGGCGCCCCAAATCCCCACATCGCCCGGCGCAATGCGGCCTTCGGGCGAAACCGCGCTGGCTTCCACCATGGTCATGCCCGCACCACCCATGGCGCGCGGCACCAGGTGCAGCAGGTGCCATTCGGTCGGCTTGCCGTCGCCATTGCAGCAATACTGGCACATCGGCGAAACGCCGATACGGTTCTTGAAGGTAATGCCGCGCAGGGTCAGTGGGTCGAACAGGTTGGTCACAGGGCGCTCCGTATTGCCATTTGCGCCATCCTGGCAGGCATGGCGCCCGGCGTCACGCCGCCGGCCGGCCCTGCAGCGCCCCAGGGGAAGACCACGGCCCCAGCCGCCCCAGCCGGTTCTCAAACACGCCAAACCACACCGCGCCGCCCGCCGGGTTGGGCAGCAGCCGGCCTTGTGCATCGGTCGGAAAACGCGTGCGCGTCACCGCATCGGCCACATTGCCACCAATCGCCTCCACCACGCCGGGCGCCACCGCCACCACCAGGTCGCAATGCATGGGCCGGAAGTGCCCCTGGTCGGCGGCGCGCTGGGTCCAGCGGCTGATGGGATCACGGCTGCGGTCGGCACACACAAGGTCCCCCACTGCCGGGGCATAGATATCCGGCAAATGCGGGATGAAGGGCGCCTGGTCGGGGTAGTCGGCGGCGTCCTTCAGAATATGGTCCAGGTAGAAGGCATGCGATGCGGTCGGGCGGAATTCCCGCGCATCCACCCCGGCGCGCTGCATCACATAGCTGATGAAGGCCGCCGACCAGGCCGGGTTGCGCCACAGCCCGGCGCCGCGCGGCTCGCCGGCCAGGGCAGCGCCATACAGGTCGCGGTTGCGGCGAATGGCGCCATCCTCATCCGGCGCCACCAGCCAATAGGCCAGCACGCGGGGGAAGTTTTCCAGCCGCGCCTCGGGGCTTTCCTGCGGCGCCGGGTCGCCCACTTCACGCACCAGGCTGCCCCATTCGCGCCACTCGGCCTCGGCCACCGCCACCATGCGGGCGCGGACGCTGGGCGGGTAGGGCAAGGGCGGAGCCAGCACGGCCACGGGCGGCGGCGGGGCGGCGCAGGCGGCCAGCACGGCCACCAGCATAAGGGCAAGGATGCGCATGCCCCCAATGTAGCGCGCCGGCCGCAACCGGGCCATGCTTGCGGCAGTGAAGGATGCGCGCGATGACCGACCAGCCTGCCGCCCATCTGGGCCGGATGTTCCATCAGTCTGAGATGTTCCAGGTGGCGGGGTTTGACGGCCGCCGCC
>CANFIE010000430.1 GCA_947446625.1 Acetobacteraceae bacterium
AGAACAAGGGCGGCGCGAGTGGCAGCATCGGCACGCGCGAAGTGGCGCTGAGCCGGCCGGATGGGAATAGCTGGGTGCTGGTGTTCGACACCCATGCGGTGAACCCGGCGCTGATCCCCAACATGGGGTTCGACACGCTGAAGGATTTGGCGCCGGTGCTCATGATTGGCACCTCGCCCATGGTGGTGACGGCAACGCGCGGGCGGAACTGGGCCGATATGGCGGCGCTGCTGGCGGCGGCGAAGGCGGCGCCGGAGACGATCAGCTACGGCACCATTGCCAATGGCAGCCTGGCGCATTTGACCATGAAGCTGGTGGAGCGGGAGACCGGGACGCGGTTCATTCATGTGCCGTATCGGGGCGGTGGGCCGCTGAGCACAGCGGCGGCCTCGGCCGAGGTGGATTTGCCGGTGGCGACGGGGACGATTCTGGCGGCGCTGATGCAGGGCGGCACGCTGCGGGCGCTGGCCAGCACGGGCGCCAGGCGCGCCGTGGTGGCGCCGGCGGCGCCGACGCTGAAGGAGTTGGGCATCAACGTGGAGGCGGATGCCTTCTGGGGCGTGCTGGCGCCGGCAGCCACCCCTGCCCCGGTGCGGGCGCGGATGGAGGCGGCGCTGCGTGGCGCGCTGGAAGTGCCCGTGGTGAAGGAACGGCTGACCGGCGCGCTGGGCGTGGATGTAGCGCCGCAGGGGCCGGAGGCGTTTCAGGCGTTTCTGGTGCGGCAGGTGGAAACCTGGGGCCGCGTGGTGCGGGAGAATGGGATCAAGGCTGACTGATCCCATTCGCGCTTCTCAGCCGGTGAGATACCCGGCGTAGCGATCGCGCAGCACGTTCTTCTGGATTTTGCCGGTGGCGCCGTGGGGGAGTTCCTCCACGATGACCACGGCATCCGGGATGCTGAATTTCGGCACCTTGTCGGCGAAGAAGGCGAGGACGCTGGCTTCGGTCAGCGTATGCCCCGGGCGGGGGACGACGATGAGCAGCGGTCGTTCCGCCCATTTCGGGTGGGCGGCGGCGATGGCGGCGGCCTCGGCGACATCCGGGTGGGCGACGGCGATGTTTTCGAGGTCGATGCTGCTGATCCACTCGCCGCCGGATTTGATGAGATCCTTGGTGCGGTCGGTGAGGCGGACGAAGCCATTGGCGTCAAACGTGCCGACATCGCCGGTGGGGAACCAGCCCTGGTCGCCCACCTGGGTTTCCGGCTGGCGGAAATAGCCATTGGCGACCCAATGGCCCTGGAACTGGATATTGCCGGGGGTGGCGGCGTCCCAGGGTGCCTCGGAGCCGTCCTCGCGGATGGCGCGGACATCCATGCCGAAGACGGTGCGGCCCTGGGTGGCGCGGATATCCAGCGCGGCTTCGGCCTCCAGCGCCAGGGTGGCGGGGGTGGCGGCGTTCATGGTGGCGATGGGGCTGCTCTCGGTCATGCCCCAGGCCTGGATGATTGGGATGCCGAGTTCCTCATAGGATTGCATCAGGGCGCGGGGCACGGCGGAACCGCCGGACATGATGCGGCCCAGCGTGTGCAGGCGCTGGCCGGTCTCGCGCAGGTGTTGCAGCACGCCGAGCCAGATGGTGGGGACGCCGGCGCTCATGGTGGCACGCTCGGCATTGGCCAGGGCGACCAGGCTGGGTGCGTCCAGGTGGCGGCCGGGCAGGATGAGGGCGGCGCCGGCCATGGGGGCGCTGTAGGGCAGGCTCCAGGCATTGGCGTGGAACATGGGCACGCCGGGCAGCACGCGGTCCACGGCGCGCAAGGCGAGGCTGTCGGCGGCGTTGCCGGCCAGGCTGTGCAGCAGGGTGGAGCGGTGGCTGTAGAGCACGCCCTTGGGCCGGCCCGTGGTGCCGCTGGTGTAGCAGAGTGAGGAGGCCGTGGTTTCGGGGAAGTCTGGCCAGGTGGCGATGGGCGTGGCGGCGGCGAGCAGGGTTTCGTAGCAGTGCAGCGTGATACCGGCGGGAAGCGCGAGGGCCGGCATTTCGGCGGCGCTGGCCATGATGACGACGTGGCGCAGCGAGGCGCCGACCTGCGGCGCGACGCCGGCGACGATGGTGGCGAAGAAGGGGTCGGCGAACAGCACGCCATCCTCGGCGTGGTTGATGATGTAGGCGATATCATCCAGCGCCAGGCGCGGATTGATGGTGTGGCAGACCGCGCCCATGCCGGAGATGCCGTAATAGCATTCGAGGTGGCGGAAGCTGTTCATGGCCAGGGTGGCGACGCGGTGGCCGAGTTGCACGCCCAACCCTTGCAGCGCGGCGGCGAGGTGGCGGGCGCGGATTTCCACCTGGGCGTAGCTGGTGCGGTGCAGGGCGCCATCAGCCAGCTTGGAGACGACCTCGGCCGCGCCGTGGTGGCGGGCGGCGTAGCGGATGATGGACGATATGAGCAGCGGGTGGTGCTGCATCTGCCCGAGCATGGGGCGCCTCCCTGGCGATTGTTGGGGCGGAGGTTAGCCCAGCGTGGCGTGGGGCCATAGCCGGGGGCGAGGCTGGGAAAGCGTGATTATTTCCCTGGTAGCCCATGGCTTGCGGCGGCCGGGCGCAGCAGCCAATGGTTGTGGCCATACGGATTCGTGCAACCCCCAGCGCAAACCGCCCCCGAGGTTCCCATGCTCACACGTCGCACCCTGCTTTCCTCTGGCACCGCATTGGCCCTGGTGGGGCTGGCGGTGCTGCCCATGGCCGGGCGGGCCGCCGATTATGCCGTGGATGACGGCGTGGCGCAGACCGTGGCCAACCTGCCGGCAGCACCCAATGGCGGCTGGATCACCGTGGGCAACCTGAACCCGAACCAGACGCTGACCATTGGCAGCGCCTATAGCTCGGCGCTGTTGCAGTTGGGCAGCGGCGCGGGGGTGAATGGCAACAGTGTCATCATCACCGGCGGCGGCAGCTACAGCAATGTGGCGGGCAACCCCGTGGCCATTACCGGGCCGGCGCTGCTGGTGGGCAATGGCGGCAGCAACAACCAGCTGACCATTCAGAATGGCGGCAGCGTGACCATTGCCAAGATTGATGGCAGCAGTTCCTACGACGTGCAGGTGGGGTATCTGGCCGGGGCCAATGGCAACACGCTGTTGGTCACTGGTGCGGGCAGCCAGTTGGCGGTGAACCAGAGCACGATTTATGTCGGCTTCAATGGCGCCAGCAACGCGCTGACCGTGGCCAATGGCGGCACCGTGGCGGCCTTGCAGATGCGCGTGGGCGGCGGCACCGGCAGCACGCTGGGCAATACCCCCAGCGGCAATACCGTGACGGTGACCGGCGCCGGCAGCAGCCTGACGACGCTGGGCAGCTTCAACCTGGGCGCCACGGGCGGGGCCATTGGTGGCGGCAACAGCCTGGTGGTGCTGGATGGCGGCCAGGTGACGGTGGGCCTTGCCCAGAGCAAGACGCTGAATGTGGGCCAGGCCGGAACCTCGAACGACAATACGCTGCGGGTGAGTGGCGCGGGTTCGGCGTTGAGCGTGTTTGCGCTGGCCATTGGCAATGGGGCGAATACTGGCAACGCACTGGATATTGGCAATGGCGGGCAGGTGACTGTCGCGACCACGCTGGCGCTCAACAACAACTCGGTGTTGCGCTACGGGCTGGGCGGCAGCGGCGCGGCGCTGGCCACCGCCACCACCGGGCTGAGCATTGGCAACAACGTGCTGGTGCAACCGTATTTGGCCGCCAGCCAAGGGCTGCAACGTACCAATGTGCTGGTGAGCCTGACCAATGGCGCGATTACCGGCGGCTTTGCCGGGGTGGATGCCAGCCGGCTGCCGGCCTCGTTGAGTGCGACGCTGGCGGCGTTTGGCAGCCATGTGGATTTGACCCTGACC
>CANFIE010000431.1 GCA_947446625.1 Acetobacteraceae bacterium
CGCGCTGCGCACCGTCGGCGGCTCCATCCTTGACGCCACGCATGACGCGGCGGCCGATGTGCTGGGCCAGGCAGTGGATATCGACGCCAACGGCAAGGGCGCCACTATCGGCACCCTGGCCGATGAACTGGAGATTGACAGCTCGCGCAGCGTGCCTGTGCTGGCGCTGGATGCGGATGGCCCCGATGTGGCGCTGGAAGCCAGCAACGGCATCTTCGTGACCGAGACCAGCGGCGCCATGCGGCTGCTGCTGGCGCATGCCTATGCCGGCGACATCCGCCTGACGGTGCGGGAATCCGCCGCGCTGGGCGAGGACTTCCTGCTGGTGAAGCAGGGCACCGCGCGCTTCGCCGAAAGCAACAGCCGCGACCCCGGCAACCAGGACGACGCCGAGCGCGTGGTGAACAATGGCGTGGTCTTCGCCGAGACCGGGCGGATCAGCCTGTTCGTCGGCGACAACGTTTCGCTGCACCAGGCCAGCGGCATCATCGCCGCCGGCGACGTGGAGATTTTCGGCGACAACCTCAACCTTGATGCCGGCTACGGCACGACGATGACCCTGCGCGGCGTACTGATCGCCGGCGCCAACCTGGTGGTTCCGGGCAATCAGTCCGGCGCGGACCCGATGGGCCTGGCCCTGCCGAGCGTGACGGCGCCGACCGCGACCTTCCGCATCTACGGCAATGGCGACGCTGACAGCATCAGCTTTGGCGATACCAGCGGCATTACCGGGGCCACCGGCATTGGCGCCGACGGCTACATCTACCTCGGCTCGCGCACTGAGGTGTATGGCGGCGCCGGTGAGGATCGGCTGCGGGTGTACTACCTGCAGGATACCATCACCGTCACCTCGCCAACGCGGTTGCAGACGTTGACCTCCCTTGGCTGGCAGAACGCCGACCACACGCTGACGCTGGACGGTGGCGTGGGCGGCGACACCTATGAGGTGTTCACCCTTGGCAGCAACGGCCCCGACCCGCGCAACTACATCATCAACGCCTTCGACACCGGCCCCGATGCCGATGTGCCGGACGAGCTGTTCATCTACGGCCGCGACAGCACGGCGAACGGCATTGATGCCTCGACCGGGCTGGCCTACGCCACTGACGACATCTTCCTGCTGCGCGCCACCGCGCTGAGCCAGGGGATCAAGGGTAACCCAGACCAGCAGGGCGGCAAGCTGGTGGCGCCGGCCTATGTGGCGCTGGTACACGGCGCGGTTGGCCCCTACCTGGACAACACCCAGGGCAATGAGGCGACCGGCGAGGTGCAGCGGATCAACTACGACCGCGGCATCAATGGTCGCGTGCAGGTGGAAGGCCGCGGCGGCAACGACGCATTCTTCGTGGATGACAGCACGGTCAACGTCACCCTCGATGCCGGTGCCGGCGACGATACCATCCAGGTCGGCCAGCTGTTCGGCACCGAGCGCGACGTGAGCAATGGCGGGTTGCTGCCGACCGATGTCTTCCCGCGCATCATCGCCACCACGCGCGGCTGGCTCAGCCCCGGCAATGGCGCGCCGATGCTGGTGCATGGCGGCACCGGCAACGATGTTGTCACCGTGTATGCCAACAGCGCCGAACTGCGCGTTGAGGGCGACGACGGCGACGACCTGGTAACCGTGCGTGCCTTCGCCCTGGCGCAGCTTGGCGTGCGCGACCCGATCGGCAACCAGCCCGCCGGCAGCGGCATTCTGCGCGACCCGCTGACTGGGGTGGCGAGCCCGATCATCGGCGTGGGCACCAGCGTGCTGCAACGCCTGGGCGGCCAGGGCGACGAGGTACGCTACAACGTCAACGCGCCGGTCTCGGTGGATGGCGTCACTGGCTTCGACAAGCTTGTGGTGCTGGGCACCGAGTTTGCCGATGACCTGGTGGTGGACAACAAGGCGGTGGCGGGCGCGGGCCTGGGCGTGCGCTACGCCCGGGTGGAAGTGGTTGAGGCCGACGGGCTGGAGGGCGACGACCAGTTCTTCGTGCAATCCACCGCGCTCGGCACTGCGTATCGGGTGATCGGCGGGCTCGGCTCGGATGCCATCAACGTTGCCAGCGATGTCAGCGAGGATATCGTCACCCGCGAGCTGGAAGGTCTGGCCGGTGCGGTGGACCATCTCGTCACCTCGAAGGATACGAACTACGACGGCCTGGCGGTGGCGGGCTTTGACTACAACGTGGCGACCAATACGGTCGGCATGGTGGTGATTGAGGAGAGCAACGGCTTTACCGCGGTGCGTGAAGGCGGCCCTGGCGCGGCCGATGCCTATACCGTGCGGCTGAGCCGCGCGCTGAATGCCGGTGAGGTGGTCTATGTCACCGTCTCGGCGGCGCGCAGCGGCCAGGAGGAAGCCAGCAACAGCTTCGCCAATCCGGCGCCGCTGGCCAATGGCCCGGGCGACAGCATCTGGCTGAGCACCAAGGCCTCGCTCGGCGCGCCGACTGATGCGCAGTTCCAGCGCAGCGTCACCATCAATGGCGTGGTGGTGCCGGTGCCCAATCGTGCGGTGGTGCTGCGCTTCGATTCCACCAACTGGTCCACTGGCCAGTCGGTCTTCGTCTATGCGCCGAACGACCCGCGCGCCGAGGGTGAACGCGTGGTGGTGGTGCAGCACAGCGTGCTGTCCGGCCCGGCCGACTATGCCAGCGCCAGCGTCCGCAACGTTGAGGTGACGGTGCGCGACAACGACACGCCGGGCGTGCAGCTGTATCAACTGCAAAGCTACAGTGCCAAGTCGGGCACCTTCGTCGAGGATGGCCGCACCATGGTCATCGAAGGCGATGCCAAGACCCAGCTTGCCGACCGCGTGCTGGTGCAACTGGCCAGCCGGCCGGCGGCCGGTACCCAGGTGGTGGTGGATCTGGTGCTGGATGCGGCGGCCGACCAGCAGATTCTGCTCGCCAACGCCCTGGCCGACCCGCGCATGCGGCAGGTGGATAATCGCTGGCAGATCACCTTCACCGACCTGGACTGGGACAAGCCGGTGCTGGTTGACATCGTGGCGCGCGACGATGCGCGCAAGGAGGACACCGCAACGGTGCTGATCGGCTTCGCCCGCAACGACGCCACCACCGATGCCAACTACGTCTTCCCCAACCTGCGCTCGGGCGCGGCGCAGCTTGCCGTGGTGGTGGTGGACAACGACACCGCCGGCGTGGTGACGGTGGAGAGCAATGCCAGCACGCTGCTGACCCGCGACACCCTGGCCACCGAGAGCAATGAAAGCCGCACCGACAGCTACGGCATTCGCCTGACCCAGCAGCCGACCGCCGAGGTGAAGGTGGCGCTGCTGACCGATGGTCTGGCTGACGTGCTGTTCGTCAACGGCATGGCGGCGCAGTACCAGCCGGTTGGCCAGATCCGCGCCTCCGCCGGCTTCGACGGCCCGGTGATCTTCAAGAACGGCGCCACGGGCTTCGGCGAGTTGGTGCGCGGTCCGGGCTTCGAGAGCGGCAGCTTCGTGCAGGAGGGTTTCCGCGCTGGCGAGCTGCTGCGCGTTACCGGCTCGGGCGGGGTGGATGGCGACTACATCATCGCCGCGGTGAGCGATGCGAAGATTGTGCTGACCAGCGCCCTGGCGCTGGGCGGGACGCTGCAGGCCAATGCGGTGACGCTGAGCGAGCTGACCCGCGAAGGGCTCTACAACGGCGGCACCACGCTGGATGCGGCGCAGCGGCAGCTGACCCGCACCGATGGCCAAGGCTGGCTGGCCGATGGCTTCCTGGAGGGCCAGCGGGTGCGGCTGACCGATGGCCAGAACAGCGTGGACCTGAAGATTGCGCTGATCACCGGCAACAACGTGACGCATGACACCACGCTGACCTTCACCG
>CANFIE010000432.1 GCA_947446625.1 Acetobacteraceae bacterium
TGGCGGGCCTCGGCGCTGGCCAGGGCGGCGTTGCGCTCGGCCAGCAGCTTTTGCGCCCGCGCCACCTCCAGCCGGCGCAGCCGGGCCAGTACCGCCAGGGTGTCAGCCATCCTCGCCATCCTCCAGGGCTTCGGCCAGGGCGGCGAAGGCGCTTTCCACCGTGCCGCGTTCATCCTTGCGCTGGGCCAGGAAGGCCTCGATGCGCGGCGCCAGGCGCAGGGCTTCGTCCACCTGGGCGTCGCTGCCGGGGCGATAGGCGCCCAGCCGCACCAGTTCCGCCATTTCCGCCTGGAGCGAGAGGATGGCGCGGGCGCGGCGCATCAGCGCGGCTTCCTCCGGCCCCAGGCAGCCCGGCACGGTGCGCGACAGGCTGCGCAGGATATCAATGGCCGGGTAGCGCCCGGCCTCACCGATGCGGCGGTCCAGCACCACATGGCCATCCAGAATGCCGCGCACCGCATCGGCCACGGGTTCCTCGTGGTCGTCGCCTTCCACCAATACGGTGAACAGGCCGGTGATGGCGCCGGGGTTGCCGGCCTCACGCGGGCCGGCGCGTTCCAGCAGGCGGGGCAGTTCGGCGAAAACGCCCGGGGTATAGCCGCGGGTGGCGGGCGGCTCGCCGGCTGAGAGGCCAATCTCCCGCAGGGCCATGGCGAAGCGGGTCACGCTGTCCATCAGCAGCAGCACGTGCCGGCCTTGCGCCGCGAAGGTTTCCGCCACGGCCATGGCGGCATAGGCGGCTTCGCGGCGCATCAGGGGTGGGCTGTCGGACGTGGCGCAGACCACGACGCTGCGGGCCATGCCCTCGGGGCCAAGGTCATCCTCGATGAACTCGCGCAACTCGCGGCCACGTTCGCCGACCAGGGCGAGGACGCAGATATCAGCCTCGGCGCCGCGTGCCAGCATGGCGAGCAGCGTGGACTTGCCCACGCCGCTGGCGGCGAAGAGGCCCAGGCGCTGGCCGCGCCGGCAGGTGGCGAAGGCATCCAGCGCCCGCACCCCCAGGTTCAGCCGGACGCCCAGCCGGGCGCGGGTGCCGGCATTGGGCGGCGCGGCCTGGGGCGGCACCGGGGTGGCGCCGGGCGGCAGCGGGCCCAGGCCGTCCAGCGGCGCGCCCAGCGGGTTGACCACCCGGCCGAGCCAGCCGGGGGAGACCGCCAGGCCGGGCGGCGGGGCAAGCTCAGCCGGGGTGCCGGGGCCGATACCTTCCAAGGGGGCGAAGGCCATGGCACGGGCCTCACCCCCGGCGCAGGCCACAACCTCGGCGTGCACCGGTCCGATTCGCCCGTGCAACACAACCCGGCTGCCCGCCTGCAACCAAGGCGCGAGTCCTGAAATGGTCACCATCAGGCCCGAAACGGCGACAACTTCTCCTTTAAGGGTAAACGACGGCACCCGGCCCAGGGCAGCGGCAGCGCTGGAAAGCCTATTTAAACCAACAGGTTGACGTGAGGTTATCATGCGGTTTTGCAACATTGCCATGAATCCGAGATTCCCCGCCAAAAAAGATACGAATCCAAGGTGAATTTCCTCTTCCCAACACACGCAAAGGTAGTATCTATATACGCGCTTGGCGTGTAGGAGACAGCCACATGCGTGTACTATTGGTTGAAGATGATCTCACCGCTTCTCGCGGTATCGTGGCGATGCTGAAAGCATCCGCCATGGTCGCGGATGCGGTGGACAGTGGGGAGGAGGCACTCGAACTCGCCCGGCTGTACGATTACGACATCGTGATCCTGGACCTCATGCTTCCCGACATGGAAGGCTATGAGGTGGTGCGGCGGTTGCGGGCGGCCCGGGTGGAAACCCCGGTGCTGATCCTCTCCGGCCTCACCCGGCCCCAGGCCAAGGTGAAGGGATTCGGCATGGGCGCCGATGACTTCATCACCAAACCGTTCGACAGCCAGGAACTGCTTGCGCGGATCCAGGCCGTGGTGCGGCGGGCCAAGGGGTTCTCCCAGCCCACCCTCAGCGTAGGCCCCCTGCTGCTCAACCTCGGCTCGCGCGAGGTGACGGTGGAAGGCCGCGTGGTCCATCTGACCGGCAAGGAATACGCCATCCTGGAACTGCTCACGCTC
The DNA here is from genome assembly GCA_947446625.1 of Acetobacteraceae bacterium. Taxonomy (GTDB): domain Bacteria; phylum Pseudomonadota; class Alphaproteobacteria; order Acetobacterales; family Acetobacteraceae; genus CAIMOR01. Next base: position 2,082 of record CANFIE010000432.1, read on the forward strand.
CGCAAGGGCGTGGTGCTGACCAAGGAGGCCTTCCTGAACCACCTGTATGGCGGCATGGACGAACCCGAGGTGAAGATCATCGACGTCTTCATCTGCAAGCTCCGCAAAAAGCTGGCCCAGGCCGGCGCGGACAACCTGATCGGCACCGTTTGGGGCCGTGGCTATGTGATGCGCGACCCGTCCGGCCCGATGGCCCGGCTGCCGATGACCGCCACCGCGGCCGATCTGGCGGAGGCCCACGCGGCCTAAGTCACACGCCCCCCAAAACCGCCGCCCCCCCGCCGGCAAGACTGTCGCCCCCCATTGCCAACCGCGCCGGTCCCCTACCGGCGCGGTTTTCTTTTTTCAGGCCGTGGCGGCCAGGGCGCCGGCCACCTCATAGGCGCCGCGCTCGCCGGGCAGCGGCACCAGCCGGTCGGTCAGGCCCAGCACGGTTTCGGCGCCGCCCAGGTACAGCACGCCATCGGGCGCCAGCTGCGCCGCCAGCGCGCCCAGCACGCGGGTTTTGGTTGGCGGGTCGAAGTAGATCAGCACGTTGCGGCAGAAGATCACGTCGAACTTGCCGCAGCCGCGCAAATCGCCCAGCAGGTTCAGCCGCTCAAACCGGCACAGGCCACGCATCTCGGCGTTGATGCGCCAGCGCCCCTGTTCCTGGGTGAAGTATTTGATGAGTTGGCGCACCGGCAGGCCGCGCTGCACCTCAAACTGGCTGAACACGCCGTCGCGGGCGCGGGTCAGCACTTCCTGGGCAATGTCGGTGCCGAAGATCTCCAGCCGCCGGCCGCCGAGTTGCGGCGCCAGTTCATCCGCCACCATGGCGACGGAATAAGCCTCCTGCCCGGTGGAGCAGGCCGCCGACCAAACCCGCAGCGGCTGGCCCGGGGTGCGGGCGGCAGCCAGCCGGGGCAGCACGCGCTTAAGATGCTCGAACGGCTTGCCGTCGCGGAAGAAGCTGCTCTCATTCGTGGTTAGCGCTTCCGTCACCGCCTCGGCCAGCGGATTGGCGCGCGGGTCGCGCAGGCGCAGCGCCAGGGCGTCCAGGTCGGCCAGGGCCTCGCGCTTCAAAATGCCAGCCAGGCGGGATTCCAGCATGTAGCGCTTGTCGGGCGTCAGCAGCAGGCCGCTGCGCTGCTTCACTTGGGCCGCGATGTAGTCGAAGCTTTCCGGGGTCATGCCGCCCTGCCCTTTTCGGCGCCCAGCGCCAGCTTGATTTGTGCCGCCATGGCTTCCGGTGGGCCTTGCCACTGGGCCAGCCCGGCCTTGGCCACGGCGCCCGGCATGCCCCACACCACGCAGCTCGCTTCGTCCTGCGTCAGCACGGCGCCGCCGGCCGCGGCCACGGCGCGGCAACCGGCCAGGCCATCCTGCCCCATGCCCGTCAGGATGCCGGCCAGCACCCGGCCCTGCGTGGCCTGCACCAGGCTGCGCAGCATGGGGTCCACCGCCGGGCGGCAGAAATTCTCCGGCGGGTCGCTGTTCAGCACCACGCGCAGGCCCGAGCTGGTGGCCTCGGCGAGCATGTGGCGTTCACCTGGCGCCACGTAGATATGGCCGGGCAGCAGCGCTTCGCCGTCGCGGGCCTCGCTGGCCGGGGGGCCGCCCAGGCGGTTGAGATGGTCCGCCAGCATGGTGGTGAAGCCGGCGGGCATGTGCTGCACCACCAACAGCGGCACTGGCAGGCCGGGCGGCAAGGCGCGCACCAGCGCCGCCAGCGCCTGCGGCCCGCCGGTGGAGCAGCCA
>CANFIE010000433.1 GCA_947446625.1 Acetobacteraceae bacterium
ACCCCGAAACCGGCCCCACCCCAGGCTCGGGCTGCACAATCAAAAACGCCGCCGCGCCGGCCTCGGTCGCCGCCGCCAATTTCACCCGCCTGTGCACCGTCCAGGCGGCAAACGGATACTCATGCTGCGCCAGCACCGCCCTGCCCCGCACCGCCAGCCCGGCCTGCTTCACCTGCTCCGGCGCGCCGCGCCCCAGGTCCAGTGTTTCCAGCACCAGCCCCTCGGGCGGCGTGCTCGCCGTGCCCAGCAGCGGAGCGCAGGCCAAATCCCGCCCGCTGGCCAGGTCGATCAGCCGCGCCTCATGGCAGCGCCAGCCGGCATAGGGCGCCGGCTCGTCGCGCACCGGCCCCAGCGCCCGCAGCCGCTCGGCCACAAAGCCAAACCCGGCCGCCTCGCTCGGGCTGCCGGCCAGCCGCCCGCCGCAGTCGCACAGCTTGTTGAAATCCGCCGCCAGCCCGGCATCCGCCGCCAGCGCGCCCAAAAACGCCTGCATGCTCATGGCGTAATCCCCGCTGCCCGCACCACATCCTTCCAGCGGGCCACGTCGCGCACAATCCGCGCCCGCAGCGCCTCGGGGCTTTCCTGCCGCGGGCTCACCCCCAGCGTCGCCAATCGCGGCGCCACCTCGGCACTGGCCAGCACCCGCGCCAGCGCCGCCGCCACCCGGTCCAGCGCCGGCCTGGGCGCCCGCGCCGGGGCCAGCAGCGCCCACCAATGCTCCACCACCAAATCGGCGCCCTGGCTGCGCATGGTGGCCACGCCCGGCAATTCCGCCACCGGCGCCTCGGCAAACACCCCCAGCGCATGAATCAGGCCCGACTGCACCTGCGCCGCCGCCGTCGCCAGGGTGGAAAAGCTGCACTGCACCTGGCCGGCGGCCAAATCCTGCATGGCAGGCCCGGCACCCCGGTAGGGCACATGGGTCAGCTTGCAGCCCACCGCATGCTGCCAAAGCTCGGCCACCAAATGGCTGGCGCTGCCACTCCCGCCCGAGGACACCGCCAGCGCCTCGGGCCGCGCCCGCGCCTGGGCGGCGAAGTCGGCGGCATCCTTCGCGGCAAACCGCACATTGGCGAACATGGCAAAGGGCGCCACGCCCAGCAGCGCCACCGGGGCGAAATCCGCCACCGGATCATAGGGCACCCGCGCCTGCATGGCCGGCACAATGGTATGCGGCATGTCCGAGAGGATCACGGTATTGCCATCCGGCGCGGCATGGGCGGCGGCCTCGGTGCCCAGCATGCTGCCGGCCCCGGCCTTGTTCTCCACCACCACATTCTGCCCCAGCACCGCGCCCAGGCTGGGCGCCAGCAGCCGCGCCAGCGTGTCCGAGGATCCACCCGGCGCATAGGGCACAATCACCCGCAGCACCCCGCCGCCCTCGGCCCGCGCCAGCATGGGCGTCGCCAGCCCCGGCGCCGCCAACAGCGGCAGCGCCAGCATGCCCCGGCGCCGCATCACAGCGGCCGCACCCCGCACCAATCCACAATGAAGGCCGCGATGCTCAAGGTCGTCGCCTCCAGATGCGCCAGGTTGGTGCGCTCATCAAAGGCGTGCGCGCCCTCGCCCTTCGGCCCGTAGCAAAGCCCCGGAATGTTGTAATACAGCCCATAAAAGCGGGTATCATTCACCGCCGTGGTAATGCGCGGCTCCATCTCGGCACCAAAAGCCTGCTTATGCGCGCTGGCCAGCACCCGCTCGGCCTCGGTGCCTGGCTCCAGCACATAGCCATCGGCCAAAAACCCGTGCCACTCCACCTCGGGCGGATTGTTCGAGAGAAAGTTGTCCGTCCGCGCCGCCGCCGCCACCGCCTGCTCCACGCCGCGCTGCGCCTCGGCCACATCGGTGCCGGGCAGCAGGCCAATGCGGCAATCCACCTCGCACCAGGCTGGCGTGCTGCTGGCCCAGTCGCCACCCCGGATAATCCCCGGGTTGAACTTCAGCGGCCGGTCGATGCCATTGTACCAGGGGTGTGCCTTCGCCACCGCGTTCAGCTGCTCGGTATGCTGCTGCAACGCCAGTATCAGGTGATATGCCGACATGATGGCGTTGGACCCATTCTGCGCCACCGCCACATGCACCGGCACGCCCCGCACCTTGATGCGAAACCACAGCGTACCCGTATGCGCCCGGGTGATGGTGCCGCCCGTCGGCTCGGGGATCAGCGCCGCATCGGCCCTGTAGCCGCGCAGCAGCGTGGCCAGCGCGCCATTGCCGGTGCTCTCTTCCTCAGTCACGGTCTGCACATGCACATCGGCGGCAGGCTGCAAGCCGGCGGCCTTCAGCGCATCCATGGCGAAGATCATGGCGCTCACGCCGCTCTTCATGTCATGCGCGCCACGGCCATACATCCAGCCATCCTGGATGTGCGCGCTGTAGGGCGGATAGGTCCACATCTCCAGCGGCCCTTCCGGCACCACGTCGATATGCCCCTGCAAAATCAGGCTGCGCCCCGTGGCATTCTCAGCGCGGTGGGTGGCCACAACCTGCACGCTCCGCGCCGGGTCGGCCTCCACCATCGGGCTGGCCTTGGGGTGCGCGGGCAGCGGCACATCGGCCAGGGTGAAGCGGTCCACGCTGTAGCCACGCTGCGCCAATTGCCGCGCCATCCAGTCCTGCAACGGCGCCTCATTGCCGCGGGTGGAAGGAAACCGCACCAGTTCCGCCAAAAAGGCGGTCTGGGCCGCGAAGTTGGCAGACACAGCAGCGCGCAGCCGCGCAAGCGTGGCATCGTCAGGCATTATATTGGCTCCCGGGGAATACCGCAGCCTCGGCCCCCAAGCCGCCCCGCGTCAAGGCGCCCCGCGTCAAGGAGCCGGCCGCGCCAGGGTGGGCTGGGTGTAGTTGGAAGGGCTGGGGTCATACACCACCCGGTCCCGCCGCCCCGCCCAGCTGTTGCGCAGGTTGATCACCGGGATCACCCCCATATCGTCATACAGCGCCCGCGCCGCCTGCTGCGTCAGCCGCTTGCGCCGCTCGTCATCCATGGTGGTCAGCGCCAGCCCCAGCGGCCCATCCACCGCCGGGTTGGAATAGCGCTGCCGGTTGAACGGCCCATGCCCCGCCGCCGGGTCACGCGTCATCACCACCTGGCGCATGCCGCTGGCGGTCAGCGCGCTGGTGAAATAGGTCATGAACAACGAAAAATCGCGGTTGGTCGCCCGGGTGAACAGCGTGGCCGGCGGCAGCGCCTCCACCCGTGTTTCCACCCCAATGCGGGTGAAGGCCTGGGCCAGCGCCTGCAACAGGTTGTCGTCGGAAACGAAGTGCCCATTCGGCCCATGGATGGTCAGCCGAAACCCGTTCGGATACCCCGCCTCGGCCAGCAGCGCCCGCGCCCGCGCCGGGTCATGCGCCAACTCCACCCCTTCCAGCCGGTGCTCCGCCACCGGCGAGGCAAACTGGTCCGCCGGGCTGGCCATGCCGCTGTACAGCCGCTGCGAAATCGCCTCTCGCGGAATGGCCAGCGCCAGCGCCCAGCGCACCCGCGCATCGGCCAGCGGGTTGCGCGGCAGTGGCCGGCCCTGCTTGTCGGTCACAAAGGGCGTCGTCTCGCGCATCGCATCCGGCGCCAGGTACACCCAGGTGATGCTGTCCACCTGAAACAGCGCAAAGCGCCGGTCCTGCCCCAGCCGCGCCACATCCTGCACCGGCACGTAGTCAATCAGGTCCACCTCGCCCGCCAGCAAGGAAGCCGTGCGCGCCCCGGGGTTGGGAATGTACCGATACACCACCCGGTCCCAGGGTTCCGCCGGGCCATGCCAGTTCTCGTTGCGCGCCAGCTCAATCCGCTCGCCA
>CANFIE010000434.1 GCA_947446625.1 Acetobacteraceae bacterium
AGGCGGCAGTATCGAGGTATTCGTTCTGCATGCCCAGGCGCTGGATGACGCGCTGGTAGTCGGGGTCGTCCAGCGCCTGGCGGAAGGCGGTATCCAGTGTGTGGGTGATCTCGGGCGGGATGCCACGCGGGCCGGCGATGCCATAGGGCGAGGTGGTGGTGATGCCGTAGCCGAGTTCGAGCAGCGTGGGGGTTTGCGGAAACAGCGCGGCGCGTTCCCGCCCGCAGGTGAACAGCAGCCGGGTGGAGCCGTCCAGCACCATGCGCGCCCAGTCCGACGAGGTGGCGACGGCGTTGATCTGGCGGCCGAGCAGGGATTGCAGCGCCTCGGCCGAGCCGCGGAAGGGGACATGGGTGAACTCGACACCGGCCTGCTTGGCGATGTCCTGCATGCACATGTCCATGGAGGAGCCGACGCCAGTGGTGGCGTAGCTGAAGCTGCCCGGATTGGCGCGGGCATGGGCGAGGACGGTGGCGAGGTCGGCGAAGGGCGCATCAGCCTTGATGACCACGCCGAAGAGGTAGCCGGTGATCTGGCTGACCCAGGTGAAATCGGTGAGCGGATTGAAGGCCGGGCGGGGCGAGACCCAGGGGTGGCGGAACACGCTGACCGGCATTTGCGCCAAAGTGTAGCCATCAGCCCGGGTGCCGCCGGCCAGGGCCTGGGCGCCCATGATGCCGCCGCCGCCGCTGCGGTTTTCGGTGATGATGGACTGGCCAAGCTGCTTGCCTGCTGCTTCGCAGAAGGCGCGCATCTGCGCGTCGGTGGAGCCGCCGGCGGTGTAGGGCACGATCATGCGCAAGGGTTTGTCGGGGAAGCGGGGCTGCGCCAGCGCCTTGGGCGCGGCCAGGGCCGTTGCCGCCGCCATGATATGGCGCCTGCCGATCCGCACGTTTCCACCCTTTGTTCAACTGGGTGCAAGCCTAGCCATGCGGGGCCGGGGCGGCAAGCTTGCGCGGGGACGTGGGCGGGGCGAAGCTTGGCGCAACCGAATACGGAAACGACACCATGCTGCCACTTGCCGGAATACGCGTGATTGAACTGGGCCAGAACCTGGCCGGCCCCTTTGCCAGTGAAATTCTGGGCACGCTGGGCGCCGAGGTGGTGAAGGTGGAACGGCCCGAGGGCGATGATGCACGCGGCTGGGGCCCGCCGTTTCATGACGGCGCGGCCTGCACCTTCCAGACCATGAACCGGGGCAAACAGAGCATCAGCCTGGATTTGAAGAAGCCGGCGGCGCTGGAGTGGTTGCGCGACCACATCGGGCAATATGACGTGCTGGTGCAGAATCTGCGGCCGGGCGTGATGGAGAAGATGGGGCTGGATGCAGCCGCCATGCGGGCGCGCTACCCCCGGCTGATCTACGCCAATCTGTGGGCCTTTGGCGGCAAGGGGCCGATGAAGCTGAACCCGGGCTATGAGCCGGTGATCCAGGCGTTTTCCGGCATGTTCAGCGTGAATGGCGCGGCGGGGGAGAAGCCGTCTCGGTTTGGCGCGCAGGTACTGGATTTGGGCACCGGGGTATGGGCGGCGCTGGGCTGCCTGGCGGCGCTGGTGCGGCGGGCCGAAACCGGCGAAGGCGCGACGGTGGATGCCAGCCTGTTTGAAACCGCGATGGGCTGGCTGACGGTGCATTTTTCGGGGTTCAACAAAACCGGCAAGCAGGCCGAGCGGCACCGCACCGGCAACCCGCGCGTGGTGGTGTTTCAGGCCTTTGATACCGCCGATGGCGAGGTGGTGATTGCCGCCGCGAATGACCGGCTTTTCGCCAAGCTGGTGAAGGAGTTGGGCCACCCGGAATGGGCGCAGCAATACCCGACCAACGCCGACCGCTACGCCGCCAAGCCGACGCTGATTCCGGCCCTGGCCGCCGAGTTGGTGAAGCGGCCCACGGCGGAATGGGTGGAGCGGTTGGAGGCGCTGGATATTCCGTGCTCGCCGATCAACGACCTGGCCGGGGTGGCGGCAGAACCGCAGACCGAGGCGATGGGGATTTTCCAGGAGCCGCCGGGGCTGGGGCTGAAGCTGGTGGGGCTGCCGATTTCACTGGACGGCAACCGGCCCACGGCGCGCAGCAAGGCACCGACCATTGGCCAGCACAATGCGGCGCTGGGGGTGCCGAGTTTTGATTAGCGAATTGTAGGCACCCTCCGTCGCCTTGTGCGTAAGCACGCCTTTGGCGTGACGCGGGCCGCTACTCCGGCACCACACCCGCGATTTGGGTGACGCGCTGCCAGCGGGCGCGTTCCTGCTGCATCAGCGCGGCGCAGTCGGCCAGGGAGACGGCTTCGGGCGTGAAGCCGAACTCCTTCAGGCGGCCATTCATCGGCTCGCTGGTCAGGGCTTCATTGCACAGCGTGTTCAGGCGCTGCTGGATGGGCAGCGGCGTGGCGGCGGGCACGGCAATGCCGAGGAAGCCGGAGAAGACGAAGCCGGGGTAGAAGCTTTCCACCGATGCCAGCCCCGGCCGGGCGGCCCAGCTGCCGGCGCGGGTATGGGCGATGGCCTTGACCTGGCCGGCGCGGAGGAAGGCATCGGCGGCGGCTGGGTCCACGAATATGGCGTGCAGGCGACCGCCCAGAAGATCCGTGAACGCGGCGCCGCTGGTGCGGTAGGGCACCGCCTGCAGCTGGATGCCGGCCATGGCGTTGAGCAGCAGGCCCGGCACATGGCTGGTGGCGTTGAAATGGCCGAAGAAGATTTGGCCGGGCGCGGCCTTCGCGGCTGTTACCAGTTCCGGCACGCTGTTCCAGGGCGCGTTGGCTGCCACCAGCAGGTAGCCGCCAGCCGAGCCGAAGGAGGAGACCACGGCAAAGTCGCGGGCGGCGTCGTAGGGCAGGTCCTTCACCAGAAAGGGGTTGGCGTTGTGCGTGCTGGTGGTGGCCAGCAGGGTTGTGTAGCCGTCGGGCGCCGCCGCTTTCACCGCCATGGTGCCGATGATGCCATTGGCGCCGGGGCGGTTGTCGGCCACCGCCGCGTGGCCGGTGGCCTTTTCCAGGTGCTGGGCCAGCAGCCGGGCGGTGATGTCGCCCGAGCCGCCGGGGGCGAAGGGCACGATGATGCGGATGGGGCGGTTGGGGAAAGGCGCCTGCGCCTGGGCTGCGGCGGGCAGGCTGGCCATGGCGGCAAGCAGGGTGCGGCGGTGCATGGCGGCTTCCTCGGGCGTTTGCGGCAGAATCGGGCCGGGGCGTGCCGCTGGCAAGCCCGCTGTGGTAGGGTTGCGGCCGATTGTGGGAGGCGGATGGCATGGCTGGCCAGGGTTGGGTGCGGGTTTCCGCGCAGCAGGCGGAGGCGCATCCGCTGTTTGGGCTGCGGGGCTGGCTGCGCATCGTTTCGATTTTGATGGCGTTGACCGCCATTACCGGGCCGCTGATCTCGTTGATCTTCACCGCCAAGGTGATGTCATTGCCGCCGGAGGTGATTCCGGGCGGGCTGGTGATGGTGGCGCTGCTGGCGCTCGGCACCGCCACGGCTATCGTGCTGGCGGTGCTGTGGTTCAACCAGTCGCAGTATTTCCTGCGGGCCTATGTGGAGCTGAGCGCGATTTCCATTGCGCTGGACCTGGCGGGGGATTTGCTGCTGCGGACCATGGGGCCGCTGCCGCCGCCCTTCGCCCAGGCACAGGGCAACCTGCTGGCGGATGTGGTGATGAGCGCACTGCTTTCCGCCCTGCCCTGCTGGATGCTGTGGCGGTCACGCCGGTTTCGCGTGACCTTCCAACACGAGCTGCGCGAGGACGACCCGGCGCTGTTCAGCCGTTGAGGCTACGGCATACGCTGTCGAGCGCCGCGATGG
>CANFIE010000435.1 GCA_947446625.1 Acetobacteraceae bacterium
CTACTCGCTGGAGCGGCTGGCGACGGTGCGGTTTGACATTGGCGTGCTGCTGAACCTTTCGCCGGACCATTTGGACCGGCATGGCGACATGGCCGGCTATGCCGCCGCCAAGGCGCATGTGTTCGACCGGCAGGGCGCGGGCGATGTGGCGATCCTCGGCCAGGATGATGCGCTGACGCGGGCGGTGCCGGTGGCGGGGCGGTTGGTGCCGGTCTCGGCGCTGGGGGCGCAGCCGGGCGGCGTGTGGGCCGAGGGTTTGGTGCTGCGCGATGATGCTGGGGTGATTGCCGATTTGAGCGCGGCGCGGGCGCTGCCGGGGGCGCATAACGCGCAGAATGCGGCGGCGGCGAGTGCGGCGGCGTTGGCGCTGGGGCTTTCGCGCGACGAGGTGGCGGCGGGGTTGTTGAGTTATCCCGGGCTGCCGCACCGGCTGGAACTGGTGGCCGAATGGGCCGGCGTGCGCTTTGTGAATGACAGCAAGGCGACCAATGCCGACAGCGCGGCACGCGCCCTGGCCAGCTACCCCTGCGTGGTGTGGATTGCCGGTGGCACGCCCAAGGCCGATGGGATTTTGCCGCTGGCACCGTATTTTCCGCGCATTGCCAAGGCGGTGCTGATTGGCCAGTCGGCCGCGGATTTCGCTGCCGTGCTGGCGGCGCATGGCGTGCCGCATGTGGTGGCGGGCACGCTGGACCAGGCGCTGCCGCTTGCCGCCGAGGCCGCCTTTGCCGGCGCCGCGCCGGTGGTGCTGCTTTCGCCGGCCTGTGCGAGCTGGGACCAGTTCACCGGTTTCGAGCAGCGCGGCGACCAGTTTCGCGATCAGGTTAATGCCATGCGGAGGGCCGGGTGATGGCAGTTTCACGCGCGGATGATTCGGTGCTGGGGCGGTGGTGGTGGACGGTTGACCGCGGCATGCTCTACGCGCTGATTCTGCTGATGGTGCTGGGCTATGTCGCCATGCTGACGGTGGCGCCGATGGCGGCGCCGCGGCTGCGGGTGGAGCCTTCGGCGTTTCTGACCAAGCAGGTGGCCTTCCTGGCGGCGGGCGCGGCGCTGATGGTGGTGCTGAGCCTGTTTGAACGGAAGTATGTGCTGCTGATGGCGGCGGTGGGCTGCGTGGGGGCATTTTTTGCCACGGCGCTGGCGTTGAAATTCGGCCCCGAGATCAATGGTGCGCATCGGTGGCTGCGGGTGGCCGGGCAGCAATTGCAGCCTTCCGAGTTTCTGAAGCCGTGCTTTGCCGTTACCACCGCGCTGCTGCTGGCCGAGGGCAACCGGCGCGCCGCGATGGCGGCCGGGCTTTCACGCTTTGCCGCGCTGAAGCCGCGGCTGGTTTGGTATGGCATGGCGATGGGGCTGCTGGCGGCCATTGGACTGGTGCTGAAGAGCCAGCCCGATATCGGCATGCTGGTGGTGATTGTGGCGGTGTTCTTCGCGCAGATCTTCGTCGCCGGGATTCATTGGCTGATTGTGGCGGTGCTGGGCGGCGTGGGGGTGCTGGCCGGCATTGGCATCTACTTCACCATGCCGCATTTCCGCGACCGGCTGGACCGCTGGTGGTTTGGTATCTCGACCCCTGGCGGCGGCGATAATTTCCAGGTGAACCGCGCGGCGGAATCCTTTGGCAATGGCGGGTTGCTGGGGCGCGGCCCGGGCGAGGGTACCGTGAAGGCGCGGCTGCCGGATGCGCATACCGACTTCATCTTTGCCGTCACCGGCGAGGAATTCGGCCTGCTGGTGTGCCTGCTGATCTTGGCGATCTTCTGCTTTGTGGTGGTGCGCGGCATGTTGAAGCTGCTGGCCGAGCAGGACCCGGTGGTGGTGCTGGCGGCAACCGGGCTGCTGGCGCAATTCGGGCTGCAGGCCTTCATCAACATGGCCAGCGCCTTGCAGATGATTCCGGCCAAGGGCATGACGCTGCCGTTCATTTCCTATGGTGGATCTTCCGTGCTGGCCATTGCGTTGGGCATGGGCATGCTGCTGGCGCTGACCCGGCGGCGTGGGCCGCGGCGGGAGGAGGCGGGATGAGCGCTGCCCAGCGGCCCATCGTCATCGCGGCTGGCGGTACCGGCGGACATTTGTTTCCGGCGGAAGCGCTGGCGGCCGAATTGCTGGCGCGCGGCGAGACCGTGGCGCTGATGACGGATGCGCGCTCGGCGGCGTTTGAGAGCCCGGCCTTTGCTCGGGCCGAACGGTTTGTGCTGGCTGGCAGTGGGCTGGCCGGGCATGGGCTGCTGGGCAAGCTGAAGGGCGCGGTGGGGCTGGCCATGGGCAGCGTGAGCGCCTGGAAGCTGCTGCGCCGGCTGAATGCCCAGGCCGTGGTGGGGTTTGGCGGCTACCCCAGCGTGCCGCCGCTGCTGGCGGCGCTGGCCATGGGGCGGCGGCGGCCGGTGACGGTCATTCATGAACAGAACGCCGTGCTGGGCCGGGCCAACCGCCTGCTGGCACCGCGCGTGGATGCGCTGGCGCTGTCCTTCGCCGATACCGCCAAGGTGCCGGCGGGCACGCAGAAGCGCGTGGTGGGCAACCCGGTGCGGCCGGCGCTGGCCGAACTTGCGGGCCAGGGCTATCTGCCGCCGGCGCCGGATGGGGTGATCCGGCTGCTGGTGCTGGGTGGCTCGCTGGGCGCGCGGGTGTTTGCCGATGTGGTGCCCGACGCGGTGGCGCGGCTGGACAGCGGGCTGCGGCAGCGCCTGGTGGTGACGCAGCAATGCCGGCCCGAGGATTTGGAGCGGGTGCGCGCCGCTTATGACTCCGCCGGCGTGGCCGCCGAATTGGCGCGGTTTTTCCCCGATGTGGCGACGCGGTTGGCCATGGCGCATTTGGTGGTGGCGCGGGCCGGGGCTTCCACCGTAGCCGAGTTGGCCTGTGCTGGGCGGCCTTCCGTGCTGGTGCCGTTGCCGGGCGCGATCGACAATCATCAGCTGGGCAATGCCCGGGCGCTGGCCGATTTCGGCGGTGCCTGGTTGATGCCGCAGGGCGAGTTCACCGCCGAGAGTCTCTCGGTGCGGTTGGCTGGCCTGTTCAACGCCCCCGCCACCTACCACGACGTGCCGCTGGCCAGCGCCGCCGAGGCTGCCGCCACGCTGGGCCAGCCCCGCGCGGCGCGCGCCCTGGCCGACATGGTGCAGTGGCTGACCCGCGCGCCCGCGCTGGCGGCCGAACGCCGCCGCGCCATGGCGCCGCCCCCGGAGAATGACTGAATGCGCGCCCTGCCCCTGACCATCGGCCCGATCCATTTTGTAGGCATTGGCGGCATTGGCATGTCTGGCATTGCCGAGGTGCTGCACAACCTGGGCTACACCGTGCAGGGCAGCGACATTGCCGAGGGCTACAACGTGGCCCGGCTGCGCGAGGCGGGGATTCCGGTGAGCATCGGGCATGCTGCCGAGAACCTGGGTGGGGCGCAGGTGGTGGTGGTTTCTACCGCGGTGAAGAAGGACAATCCGGAAGTGATGGCCGCCCGCAGCCGGCTGGTGCCGGTGGTGCGGCGGGCCGAGATGCTGGCCGAGCTGATGCGGCTGAAATGGTCCGTGGCCGTGGGTGGCACGCATGGCAAGACCACCACCACCAGCCTGGTGGGCTGCGTGCTGGAAGCGGCGAATTACGACCCGATGGTGATCAATGGCGGGATCATCAATGCCTATGGCACCAACACGCGGCTGGGTGGCGGCGAATGGATGGTGGTGGAGGCGGATGAGAGTGATGGCAGCTTTCTGCGGCTGCCTTCCACCGTGGCGGTGGTGACCAACATGGACCCCGAGCACCTGGACCACTGGGGCACGGCGGAACA
>CANFIE010000436.1 GCA_947446625.1 Acetobacteraceae bacterium
AACGGCCCGAAGGCCTGCACAAAATCGCCCAGCGACGCCAGCTTGATGACCAGTATCTGCCCCGGCATCAACCCGCCCCTGGGTTCAGCAGGCCCCAATACACATCCAGCGTCGCCTGCTGCATGCGCCGGGTCGTGAAATGCTGCTCCACCTTGGCACGGGCGCGCTGGCCAATAGCGGTGCGTTCCTCGGCCGGCAGCGCCAGCACCATGCCCAGCGTATCCGCCAGCACATGCGGAAAGCCCGGCACCACCAGCCAGCCATCCTGCCCATGCGTAATCACCTCGGGCGGTGCGCCCAGCTCGGCCGCCACCACGGGCCGCTCCATCGCCATGCCCTCCACCACCACCCGGCCAAAAGCCTCGGGGTCGGTCGAGGCATGCACCACCACATCGGCCAGCAGCAGCGCCGCCGGCATGTCGCGCACCACCCCGGTCAGCCGCACCCGGTCGGCCACGCCAAGCTTGCTGGCCAGCGCCAGCAACTCCTTCTGATAGGCCGGCTTGCCGTCGCCCAGCAGCACCGCCACGGTATCGCCCGGCAGCCTGGCCAGCGCCTCCACCAGCACCGCCTGGCCCTTCCAGCGCGTCAGCCGCGCCGGCAGCAGCAGTACCCGGGCATGGTCCGGCAGGCTCCAGGCCTGGCGCAGCGCCGCCAGCCGCTCCGGCGCCACCGCCGCCGGGTCGAACAGCCCGGTATCCACCCCGCGCGGAATTACCCGCAGGTTCTCCTCGGCCACGCCATGAGTCCGGCGCACATGCTCGGCGATGAATTCGCTGATCGCTATCACCGGCCGGCCCCGCGCCATGATGGCGTTGTATCGCCGCTTGAGCGGAAAATTCTCGTTGTAGGTGCCGTGATAGGTCGTCACGAAATGCGCGCCCGTGCGTTCCGCAGCCAACCAGGCCGCCCAGGCCGGCGCGCGAGAGCGGGCATGCAGAATGCCAACCTTCTCGCGCTTCACCACCGCCGCCAGCGCTGCGGCGTTGCGCCAAATGGTCAGCGGCCGCTTGCTGGTCAGCGGCAAGGTGATGTGCTGGCTGCCCAGCGCTTCCAATTCCGCCACCAGCCGCCCGCCGGCCGAAGCCACCAGCGAGCGCCAGCCCACCGCCTGCAAGGCCGCGGCAATCTCCAGCGTACCCCGCTCCACCCCGCCCGAGGCGAGCGCGGGCAGCACCTGAAGCACGCAGGGAGAGAGAACCGGTTCAGCCATGGCCGCCGCTGTAGCCGCTGTTACCCGGGCGGTCCAGCCGAGCGGAAGCGCGGCGCCACCTGCTCGGCGAACAGCCGCAGCGAATGCGCCGCCACCTCGGCCGGCATCGGCCCCAGCCGGAAGCTGCCGATAACGCCGCCCACCCCGGTCGCGTCAATCTCGGCCATCTTCTGCGCCACCGTCGCCGGGCTGCCGCAGATCAGCGCCTTGTCCACCTGCACCCGCGCTGGGGGAACGGTTTCCTTCACCATGCGCACGCCCTGCTCGGCGTAAACCTTCTCCCGCAGGGCGCGGCGCTGGTCCTGCATCGCCTCGAAGGCCGGGATGCCAACGCGCTCGGCCTCGGCATCGGTCTCGGCCACCACGATGTTGCGCCACACCCAGCTTTCCGCCAGCGCCGCCTGCACGTCATGTCCACCCGCCGCCAGGGTGGCCTTGTACTTCTCCAGCCGGTCGCGGGTCGTCTCGATGCTCTGCACATTCATCATGAAGGGCTGGCCCCGCGCCGCCAGATGCAGCGCCCCTTCCTCGGAAGAAGCCGCCCGCAGCACATAGGGGTGCGGCCGGGTCAGCGGCACCGGGCGCAGCGGGGGCGCCTTCAACTGCCAGAAGCGGCCCTGATGCTCGAAGCCCTCCGGGCTGGTCCAGGCGCGCAGCATCACCTGCTCTGCCTCCTCGTAGCGCGGGCCGGCCTCCTGCCAGTCGATACCGTAGCCCTGGTATTCGTACACATTGTAGGCGGTGCCGCGCCCCAGCCCCACAATCAGCCGCCCACCGGTCAGGTGGTCCAGCACGCTGATCTGCTCAGCCAGCCGCATGGGGTGGTGCAGCGAAACCTGCGCCACCGCGAAGCCCAGCTTGATGCGCGTGGTCACCTGGCTCAGCGCCGCGGCGAAGGTGACAGGGTCGATGTAGATGCAGTTGCCGTCGAAATGATGCTCCGCCAGCCACAGCACATCATAGCCCAGCTCATCGCACAGCCTGGCCTCGGCCACACTCTCGCGGATCACCTGGCCATCGGTTTCGGGTGAGCGGCTTTCGGGGAACAGGAAGTTGCTGAAGCGCAGCATGGGCGAAAGGCTCCGGCGGTGAAGCCGCAGCCTCGCCCGGCGCGGCTACTTCCGCAACACCAGGGCCGACCAGTGGCCGATATCGATGCGCGATTCCAGCCGCATGCCCTGGCGCCGATGCGCCGCCAGCACCATGCGCACCTGCACGCCCAGCAAGCCGGCCAGAATGGCGGTGCCGCCTGGGTTGAGGTGCAGCGCCATCTCCCGCGCCATGCTGCACAGCGGCCGGGCCAGGATATTGGCGAAGACGAGATCAAACCGCCGCCCCGCCAGGCCGCGCTGCTTCCAGCCATCGGCCAACTCGGCGCGCAGCATGTGCTGTACGCCGTTCAGCACGGCGTTCTCGCGCATCACCTTGACGCTCCAGGGGTCGATATCGGTGGCCAGCACCGGGCGATGCAGCCGCTTGGCGGCGGCAATGGCCAGGATGCCGCTGCCCGAGCCAAGGTCCAGCACCTTGGCGGGGCGGCGATGCGCCATGCGCTCAAACCCCAGCAGGCAACCGCGGGTGGAGGCATGTTCGCCCGAGCCGAAGGCCATGCCGGCATCCAGCCGCAGCACGGTGCGGCCATGGGTGCGCGGGTTGGGCAGATGCGTCGGCCGCACCAGGAAGCTGTTGCCGATGGGCTGTTCCGGGAAAGCCTCAATGGTGCGGGCCAGCCAGCCATCGGCGGCCACGGGCTCGCAATGCAGCTCGGGCGGCTCAATGCCGCTCACCATGGCGGCAATGGCCAGCCCTGCTTCCAACAACTCGGCCTTGGCGCCCTGTTCGCGCACGCCTTCCACCCGCCAGGTCTCGGTATCGTCGTCCTTGAAGAAGCCAACAGTGGTGCAGGCCTGCAGGAAGGCGGCCTCGAAGGCTTCCAGCGCGTCCTCCGGCAGCAATTCCACCCACACCGCCTCCAGCGGTTCCGCCCGGCGGCGCGAGAGCGGGTGGGCGAGGCGAGACTGGGTATCGGCGCCCGGGGCGGTGCTGTCGTCGGCCGGCATCATGCTTTCTCCACGAAGCGGTCCAGCACGCGCTTGCTGCCCGCCTTTTCGAATTCGATGTCCAGCTTGTCGTCATCCACGCCGGTTACTTCGCCATAGCCGAATTTCTGGTGGAATACCCGCTGGCCGATGGCCATCGCCTCCGGCCTCGGCGCGCGTTCCTTCACCTCCCAGGGGGCGGCCTCGATGACGCGGGGCTTGCGGGCAAACATGGGCGCGGCGTTGAACATGCCGGGCTGCTCGGCGGCGCGCTGACGCTGCTGGCTGCTGCCGCCCTCGCGCAGCACATGTTGCTCGGGGAGTTCGTCCAGGAAGCGGCTGGGGATGCTGCTGGTCCAGTTGCCATAAATGCGGCGGTTGGCGGCGCAGCTGATGACCACCTGCTTGCGGCCACGGGTGATGCCGACATAGGCGAGGCGGCGTTCTTCCTCCAACGCCTTCTCGCCGCCTTCATCCATGCTGCGCTGGCTGGGGAACAGGCCTTCCTCCCAGCCCGGCAGGAA
>CANFIE010000437.1 GCA_947446625.1 Acetobacteraceae bacterium
CCACCTGGGCCTGGCGCGCCCCGCCGGCCGAGCGCCCGCCGGCCAGCGAAACCACGCTGGCCGCTGGCACGGTACTCTGCGCCGCGCCGCAACCCCTGGCCGAGGACTATCTGGACGGCGTGCGCGAGACCGAGCCGCTGTACCGCAGCGAGGGGCTGGCGCATCCCGGCCAAATCCTGCGGCTGTGCAACCGGGTGCTGACCGAGAATGTGGTGCTCGGGCCCTGGATTCACGTGGGCAGCAAGGTGCGCAACTTCAGCGCCGGGCGCCTGGGCGAGGTGGTGACCGCACGCGGCGTGGTGCTGGCCGAGGGTGACGCCAAGGGGCATCGGCTGGCCGAGTTGGACGTGGTGGTGCTGGGCGAGGATGGCCGAGTGCTGGCACGGGTGCGGCACAACGCCATCTGGCGGCCACGGCAACTGGCCTAGCGCTGGCTGAGCGACGGGCGGGCCTAATCCCGCGCGTCGTTCCAGCGATTCTTGGCAATGGTCCAGGCCACGCCCAGCGCCTTGAACTCATGGCCCAGAATGGTGTTCAGCCGGGTTTCCACCGGCGCGGCAATCTCGGCCAGTGGCACGCCGGCGCTGGCCTTGGCCAATTCCTGCCCCAGCGCGGTCGCCAGCCCCACGCCACGGCCATTGCAGCCGGTCCAGGCCAGCACGCCGGGGGCCAGTTCGTACACGTGCGGGCGCTTGTCCACCGTGCCGCCAATATGGCCCCACCAGATGTAGTCGAACTTTACCTCGCCAATCTGCGGAAACACCCGCTTCACCCGCTCGGTAATGCGGGCGCGGATCCGGCTTTCCCAGCCCGGGCTCCACATCAGCCCACCGCCCGTCACCAGCCGGCCATTCTCATCGAACCGATAAAAATACAGGTCGCCCCGCGTGTCGCTCAGCGCATGGCCCTGCGGCAGAATGGATTTGCGGATATTGTCGCTCAGCACGCTGGTGGCCATTTGGTAGCTGCGCGCTGGCACCACGCTGCGCGCCAGCTTGGGCCACAGCCCCGGCGTGGTGTAGGCGTTGGTGGCGATGATAACGCGCTGCGCCCGCAGCTCGCCCCGCGGCGTGGTCAGCACCCAGGCGGTGCCGTTGCGCTGAATGCCCTGCACCGGGCTTTGCGTGTGAATGGTGGCGCCGGCCTGCATCGCCGCCCGCGCCAGGCCCCGCGCATAGCCCAGCGGGTTGATCCGCCCGCCGGATTTATTCTCCCACCCGCCCAGCCAATGCTCGGTGCCGGCCAGGCTGGCCATTTCCTCGGCCGAGACCATGCGCACCGGGGCGCCGCGCCGGCCCCATTGCGCCACGCGCTTTTCCGCCAGCTTCATGCGGGAAGGCCGGTGCGCCGGCTGAATCCAGCCATTCTGCACCGCCTCGGCCTGAATGCCGTGGCGGCGGATCAAATCAAACACCAGGTTGGCGCTGTCGCGAATCAGGCCAACAAAGGCCTCGCCCTTTTCCTGCCCGCCCAGTTCAGGCGGCACCCCGGCCACGATGTCGTCGGGGTCCACGCGCGACATGTTGGGAATCACCTGGCCGTTGTTGCGGCCACTGGCGCCAAAGCCAATCTCGGCGGCCTCCAGCACGGTGCAGGCAATGCCGGCTTCCGCCAGATGCAGTGCGGCAGCGAGGCCGGTGAAGCCGGCGCCGATAATGGCAACGTCCGTGCGGGCATCCCCCACCAGGGCCTGGGTGGCCGGTGGGGGCGGGGCGGAGGCGGCCCAGAGGCTGGGCGGCATCGCTATAGCGGTCATGCGACGCATGCTGGGGCCTGTAGGCCCCGGGGGCAAGCGGGCATCTCCCTTGGGCTTCAATCCACCTGGGCACCGCTGGCGCGCACCACCGTGGCCCAGCGGGCAACATCCGCCTCATGAATGCGGCGGAAGCCCTCGGGCGTCAGGTCGGTGGGCGGTACGATGCCCTGGTTCATCACCAGCCATTCGGAGAATTCGGGCGTGCGGATAATGGCCGCCACCTCGGCATTCATCCGCGCCTGAATGGCGGCCGGCAGGTTGGGTGGGCCGAACAGGCCGTACCAGGTGCTGGTATCCATCTCCTGCCCGCAGGCTTCCCGCGCCGTGGGAATATTGGGCAGCGCCGGAATCCGGCGCGGCGACATCACCGCCAGCCCCTGGGCCTGACCCTGCTGAATGAGCGCAATGGCCGGGCCGGACTGGTTGAGGAACAGCTGGATATCGCCCTTCAGCAGCGCCTCCATGGCGCCGGGCTGGCCGCGATAGGGAATGTGCTGCAACTGCAAGCCAAAGGCGGTGGCAAAGGCCGCCCCGGCCAGGTGGGTGGAGGCACCATTGCCGGTGCTGCCATAGTTCAGCGCGCCGGGCCGGGCACGGATGGCGGCCAGGACATCGGCGCAACTGCGAAAGCCCGGAGTGTGCTGCTGGTTGACCAGCATGATATTCGGCACGTCACCCAGGATGGCGATATGGGTCACATCGCGCGCCGGGTTGAACGGCAGGTTACGGTACAGCGTGGCGTTGATGGCATGCGTGCCGGCGGTGCCGAGCAGGAACAGGTAGCCATCCGGCCGCGCCTTGGCCACGAAGTCGCTGGCGATATTGCCGCCAGCGCCGGTCTTGTTGTCCACCACCACCGGCACGCCAAGGCGCCGCGACAGCGGCTCGCTCAGCCGGCGGGCATAAATCTCGGTGCCCGCGCCATTGGGGAAGCCACCCAGAATGGTGATGGGCCGGTTGGGCCAGGCGGCTTCCTGCGCGCCAGCCACGGCGGGCACCAGCAGCAGGGCCAGAAGGGTCAGCATCAGGCGGGACAACATTGCGGCAACTCCTGAGGGATTTCGCATTGCAGCAGACACGAACCAGGCCCCCGTGCGCAACCGTGGGATTGCCGCCGCCCGCTGCAACGGCTTTGCTGGGTGTGGGATGGGCGATGGCAATGTTAGCCTGCGCGCGGGGATAGGAACGGGGGGATGGCCATGGACAACTCAACCGGGTGGCTGGGCCGGCTTGGCCTGCTGGCGCTCTGCGCACCGCTGCTGCATGGCGGCTTCCTGGCCCTGAGCGACCCGGAGGCGATGGCCGCCCTGTTCCGCATTGCCGGGCGTGGCCCGTTGCAGGGCGGCAATGCCAGCATGATGGTGGTGAACGCCGTGGCCGCCGCCGTGGTGATATTGTTTGCCGGCAAGCCGCGCCGCTACGCCGCCGCCTGGCTGGCCGGCATTACCCTGCTGGGCGCCTTCGGGGTGTTTCCCTTCTGGACCCGCAGCGGCGTGGCGGCCACCGTCACCTTGCAGCAATTCCTCAGCCTGGGCGGCTTTGCCGCGGCCTTTCTGCTGATATCCCTGGGCCTGGGCACAGACGACCGCGACGCGGCATAGGAGAGGTAGCGTGGCAGGCAACATCGCGCGCGGCGGCAAGAGCATCTACGGCGCCCCCTTGGGCATTTTGATGCTGGAAGCGCGCTTCCCCCGCATTCCCGGCGACATGGGCAACGGCACCACCTGGCCCTTCCCGGTGCTGTTTAAAGTTGTGCCCGGCGCTTCGCCGGAAAAAGTGGTGGTGAATGGCGCCGCCGGCCTGCTGCCCGACTTCGTCGCCGCCGCGCAGGAGCTGGTGCATCTGGGCGCCGAGGCCATCACCACCAATTGCGGGTTTTTGTCGGTCTTTCAGGCCGAGATTGCCGCCGCCGTGGGCGTGCCGGTGGCCACTTCCAGCATGATGCAGGTGCCCTGGGTGCAGGCCACCCTGCCGCCCGGCAAGCGCGTGGGCATCGTGACCGTGAACAAGGCCG
>CANFIE010000438.1 GCA_947446625.1 Acetobacteraceae bacterium
AGGGCGTTGTCGGCGCGCAGTTCGCGGTAGTTGTACACCTCGCCATTCGCCACCAGGGCGGCGGCGCCGGCAAACAGCGGCTGGTCGCCGGTCACGAGGTCAATGATCGCCAGCCGGTTATGCGCCAGCGCCACATTGCCCTGCACATGGTGGCCCTGGCCGTCTGGCCCGCGATGCGCCAGGGCGCCGATCAGCGCTTCCACCACCGGGGCGGCGGGGGTTTGACCCTGGCGCAGTACCAGCCCGGCTATGCCGCACATGGGGCCACCTGCGCCAAAAAGGCTCGCCAACGGGCCAGCACCGGGGCCTCGGCATGGTGCAGCAGAAACTCCGCCCGGCCGGCGGCGGCCATGGCCTGGGCCTGGGCCGGGTTGGCCAGCAGCGCGGCCACGGCCTGGGCCATGGGTTCGGCCTGATCCTTCGGCACCAGCACGCCGGTTACGCCTTGCTCGATCAATTCAGTCGGCCCCTGTGCATCGGCCGCCACCACCGGGCGAGCCGCGCTCCAGGCTTCCAGTACCACATTGCCCAGGGGTTCGTGGCGTGACGGGCAGATGAACACATCGCAAGCTGCCAGCAGCGCCGCCGTGTCGTCTCGCCAACCGAGGAAGGTCACGCGCTCGGCCACGCCCAGTTCCCGCGCCAGGCGGTCCAGCGCGGCGCGCTCGGGGCCTTCACCGGCAATGGCCAGGGTGGCGCCCGGCAGCAGGGCCAGGGCGCGCAGCAAGGTATCAAACCCCTTGTTGGGGTGCAGCCGGCCCAGGGTGAACAGCCGGGCGCCAGGGGTGCCGGGCAGGTCGGCGGGGGCGGCGCCAGCCAGGTCATGCGCGAAATTGGGCACGTAATGCGCCCGCTCGGCCGGCCAGCCCTGCTCCTCCACAAACCAGCGGCGCAAATCCCGCGTGTTGCCCACAATGTGGTCGCAGTGGCGGTAGTAGCGCAGGTCGTAATACCCGCCCAGGCGGCCGACCAGCGGCCAAGGGGCGCCACGGCGCTTCACCGCGCCGGCATAGTCGGCGGCGCGGTTCTGCCAGGCCACCACCACCTGCGGCTGAAAGTGGCGCAGCGTGCGGTCCAGCCGGGGCCGGGTGGTGAAGTCGAAGTAGTTGCCGAAGGGCAGTTCCACCGGTGCCACCCCGGCGGCGCGCAGCCGGCCACTGCGCCCGGCATCGGCGCGGATCAGCGGCAGCACCTCCTCGCCGGCGCGGGCCAGGGCGGGCACCAGGCGTTCATAGAAGCCCTCGGCCCCGCCCAGCGCGGCGCTGCCCAGAATATGCGCCATCCTCATGCCAGCAATCCTTCAAACGCCGCGGCCACGTCCTGCCAATTCGGCCCTGGGCCACGCGCCAGGGCGGCGGCGTGCATGGCGGCCCAAGGGGCGTCCTGCCGCAGCAGGGCAATGGCGGCGGCGGCGAAGCCGGCTTCGTCCGGCGCCACCATGCCGGTTGCACCATCCACCACGCGTTCCGCCACGGCGCCCAGGCGCGTGACCACGCAGGGCAGGCCGAGCGCCTGGGCTTCCGCCAGGGCCAGGCAGAAGGTCTCACCAGCATCGCCCCGGTACAGCATGCAGCGGGCGGCCAGCAGCTTTTCCCGCAGGGCGGCGCGCGGCAGCGGGGCGAAGAGCCGCACCCCCGGCGTGGCGGCGGCCTGGGCCAGCACCGGGGCGGCGCGGGCGGCCAGCCGGGCGTCTCCGCCATAGGTGGCGGCGCCGGTATAGCAATGCAGTTCGGCGCCCGGCACGGCGGGGGCGATGCGTTCCGCCCAAACCCGCAGCAGCCAGTCCAGGCCCCGCAGCGGGTTGGAGGTGAAGACCGCGACCGGTGCCGGTGGCTGGCGCGGCGGGGTGGGTGCGTCGAAAGGCGGGGCCACGGCCAGCGGAATTTGCACCCGCCGCCCCGGCAGCCACCAGGGCAGCGTGGCGGCATGCGCGGCGCCGAGCGTGACCAGCACCGGCCTGGCCCGCAGCAGCGGCCAGGCATGGCGCGGCTTGGCCAGGTAACCGGCGGGGTTGTGCAGCCACAGCACGCGGCGGCCCCGGCGCGGCAGCCCGGCGAACAGGCGCGGCACCCGGTTGGCGATCACCAGATCAGCCGCGCCGTCATCGCCGCCCCGGGTTTGCCGCACAGCATGGCCGCGTTGGGCGAAGGCGTCAGCCAGCAGGGCGAAGGCGGTTTCCACCCCACCCAACGGGCGCTCGGCCAGGGTGGCGGCCAGATGCGGCGCGTGCTCGTCGGCCATCACGATGTTCACGGCCGGTATTTCTCAGGCTCCAGCCGCGCCTTCAGATGCGCCAGCAGCGGAAACAACCCGGCACAGAGCGCGATGAGCAGGCCGAGCGCCCCCTCGCGCCAACCGCCCCGGCCGACATAGCTTTTCACGCTGCGGGAGAGGGCGCGGCGCAGCGCATTGGCCAGGTTGCCGGCGCCGCCCGCGGCCAGCAAATCCGTGGCCTTGGCGTTGGAGTAGCTGTCCACCCGGCGCCACATGTCGGAGATATCGGCATCCAGCGCGTGGCGAATGCCGGCCTGGGTGATGCGTTCGCCCTCGGTGCCCGTGTAGTCCACGCCGGGATGCACGCGCTGGGCGCGCCAATGCTTCACCCCGCGGCGGAACAGGATGGGCTTGAGAGTCGTGCCGATGCCACCCTCCCAGCCATGCAGCACCAGCCGCGAACCTACGTAATTGTCGATGCGGACGCGGTGGAAACCATGCGCCGAGGCGGCGATGACGCGGCGGATTTCGGCCCAAAGCTCGGGCGGCACCTGTTCATCGGCATCCACTTCCAGCACCCAGGTACTGGAGCAGGCGGCAATGCCGGCATTGCGCCGGGCGCCTTCCACCGGCCAGGCGCCTTCCAGCACCACGGCGCCGGCGGCGCGGGCAATCTCGGCGCTGGCATCGGTGCTGCGGTCCAGCACCACCACCAACTCGTCCGCCGCGCCCAGGCAGGCCAGGCAGGCGGGCAGGCGGGCGGCCTCATTCCGGGCCACCACCAGGGCGGTGATGCTCATCCGCCCTGCCTCAACAGCCGCTCCGCGCCGGCCAGGGCCATCTCAACGGTCAACCCGGGCATGGAATGCAGCGCCGGGGCCTCGGGCGCGGCCACAAAGGCGGCGCGCTTGCCGGCGGGGGCGTATTCCCCCACGCGGGAAGGCCCGAACAAGCCCAGCGTGGCGGTGCCGGTGGCGGCGGCCAGGTGCATCAGCCCACTGTCATTGCCCACGAAGATCGCGCCGCGCGCCATCACCGCCGCCACCTGCGGCAGGGTCAGCGTGCCCACGGCGTTCACCGCCTGCTCCCCCAGGGCTTCCAGCACCGGGGCGGCCATGGCGGCCTCGGTGGCGCCGGGGCCGCCCAGCACCACCGCCCGCGCCCCGGGCAGCGCGCCATTGGGGGCCGAGAGCGCGTGGAACAGGCCGACGAAATTCGCCGCCGGCCAGGTTTTCAAATCCCAGTTGCTGGTCGGCCCCAAAACGATCCAGGGGCCATCATCCGGCATCAACTGGGCGGCCAGGGCGCTGTCCTCGGCATTGAACCAGGCCACCGGCAGTGGCGGCGGGGTAACCCCCAGCAGCTTGGCCAAATGCTGAATGCGCGGCACCGGCTTGGGCGCGGTGGCGGCGGTCTCGCCCGGCTTCACTTCCTGCCGGCCGCCGCGCAGCACCAGCCGGCGGCGGGCAAACAGCACATAGGCCGTGGCCGAACCGCGCAGGTCCACCACCAGGTCCCAGCGCCGGCCCATGACCTGGC
>CANFIE010000439.1 GCA_947446625.1 Acetobacteraceae bacterium
AGCAGCGGGCCGGCCAGGGCGGTGCCCAGCAGGCGGAGCTGGCCCTGCACCCGGGTGCCCACCAGCCGCAGCGTGCCGCCAATGCGGGCCGAGTTGCAGAGCATGGCCGGTTCGGCGCCGGGGGCTTCCAGCCGGGCGCCGTCCAGCTGCAGGTCCGCCTCAATGGCGGCGCCAATGAGGACCAGGGCGCGCAGCCGGCTGCCGGCCAGGTTCAGGCTGCCGGCAATGCGGGCGCCGGCCAGGTTCAGCAGGGGCGGCAGCTGGGCTTCCTGCGCCGGGCCAATGCCGTTGAGCTGGCTGCCGGCGCCGAGATGGGCGCCTTCGAGGTCTACCCGGCCATCGGGCGTGCCGATGATGAGGCCGGTGAGCACCAGGGATTGGCAGGAGAGGCCACGGGCTTCCAGCCGGGCCAGGCGGGTATGGGCCAGGTCCACCGCCGCGAAGCTGGCGCCGCGCATGAGGAGGGGGATGCCGGCGCCGGCCGCCGGGTGGCATTCATGCAGCACCAACGCCGGGGCGGGGGTGCCGGACTGGCCCAGGCTGTCCAGCAGGATCGGGCCGCTGATGATGGCGCCGCTGAGATTGAGGCCGACAAAGGTGAGGCGGCCATCCTCGGCACCCGGGGTGTAGAGCGCGCTGATCAGCGCCCCGCGCACCAGCCGCTGCGCTGCCGGCAGCCCGGCCAGGTTGGCCGGCGTACCAGCCCTGGCCGCCGCCAGCAGCATGGCTTCGCCACGGGTTTCCGCGGCAGGCAGGGAGGCAATCTTTGTTGTGGCCATCGGTGGGGGCGCGCCATGGCAGTTTGCAACAACCGGCTAACACATTGCGCGCCGATGGACAGCCCCGCCCGGGCATGGAACCAGCGGTTGGTGATGCCGGCTTGCGCCCAAGCCACAGGGAAGGGGCACTGAAGCCGGCTTGCGCGCAAGCCCGGGGGCGTGAACACTCGGGCCGCTACGGGGCACCCATGACCCCGGGGAGAGGGACACCATGAAATCCTTGCTGCTTGCTGGCATTGCCACCCTGGCCCTGGCCGCCGGCCCGACCGCCACCCCCGCCCAAGCGCAGGTGGTTGTCTCGGCCAATGATGCGAAGGTGACGCTGGTGAACGGCGTGGCCACCCTGGTGGCCAACCCGGTGCCCGACAGCATTACCGTGATGGATATTGTCGGCGGCCAGGTGCGGGTGCGCGGCCAGGCGCCGGTGGCCGCCAGCGTGGTGGGGCCGCCGCTTTCGGTGGCGGTCAGCCCCGACAACAAGCTGGCCGTTGTCACCGCCAACCAGGTGGTGGACCCGAATGACGCCACCAAGACCGTGGCCGGCACCTTCATGACGCTGGTGGATATCAGCGGCACCGGCAACCCCGTGGTGCTGGGCCGGGTGCCCACCGGGCCGGCGCCGGCCGGGCTGTCCTTCACGCCTGATGGCAAGCTGCTGCTGGTGGCGCATCGGGGCGACGGCAGCGTGTGGGTGTACCGCGTGGTGGGCCAGACCGTGACGGAACTGGCCAAGCTGAGCCTGGGCAATGCCGCCAGCCTGGTGAGCCATGTGGCGGTGACGCCGGATGGCAAGTTCGCGCTGGTTTCCCGCAATGGGGACCATCGGATCAGCGTGCTGGCCATTAACGGCGAGACGGTGACGAATACGCCGCGCCAATTGACGCCGGGCCTGGCGCCCTATGCGGTGAACATCACGCCCGATGGCAAATGGGCGGTTTCGGCCAATATGGGCACCGGGCAGGGCGATACCGACACGGTTTCCCTGATTGACCTGCAACGCCAGCCCTTCCGCGTGGTGGACAGCATTGCCGTGGGGCAGACCCCCGAGGGCATGCAGGTTTCCCCGGATAATCGCCATGTGGCCGTGACGGTGATGAATGGCAGCAACAAGGCGACCGAATCGCCCTTCCGTGGCCCCGGCCAGTTGCGCCTGCTGCGGATTGAGAATGGCCGGCTGCGGATTGTCTCCACCGCCACCATCGGCACCTGGGCGCAGGGCGTGGCGTTCAGCCGAGACGGCCGGACGGTGCTGGCCGGCAACATGATTGAGCATACCATCCAGGTGTTCCGCATTGATGACACCGGCGGGCTGAGTGACACGGGACGCCCGGTGCGGGTGTTTGGTGGTTCGGTTGCGCTGCGGTCGGGGCGCTGAGCGTGGCCGGGTTGGTTGAGGGCAAGGTTGCGCTGGTAACCGGTGCGGCCATGGGCATTGGCGCGGCCTGCGCCCTTGCCCTGGCGCAGGATGGCGCGGCGGTATTGCTGACCGATGTGGACACGACCGAGGGCGAGGCGACCGCCGCGGCCATTCGGGCCAAGGGCGGGCGCGCCCATTTCATGCGGCAGGACGTGACGGACGAAGCCGAGTGGCCGCTGGTGGTGGCCGAGGCCGAGCGGCGCTTCGGCAAGCTGGATGTGGCGGTGGCGAATGCGGGCATCGCCATCATGTGCAACGTGCTGGAGATGAGCCTGGTGGATTGGCGCCGGCAGACGGCGGTGAACCTGGACGGCGTGTTCCTGACAGCCAAGCATTGCGTGCCGGCCATGGCGCGGGCGGGCGGTGGTTCGCTGGTGATGATCTCGAGCGTGGCCGGCCTGCAGGGCAGCCCGAACCTGGCGGGCTATTCCGCCACCAAGGGGGCGGTGCGGCTGTTTTCCAAGAGCGTGGCGCTGGCCTGTGCGCAGGCGCGCAATGGGGTGCGCTGCAACAGCGTGCATCCCGGCATTATCGACACCGCGATTTGGCAGAAGATGCCGAGCGAGGCCGATACCCGGCGGCAGAGCAATGCCGGCATTGATGCGCGGGCGCTGGGGGCCATGGTGGTGCCGATGGGCCACCATGGCACGGCGGCGGATATTGCCGACGGCATTGTGTTTCTGGCCAGCGACCGTTCGGCGCACATGACCGGGGCGGAGCTGGTGATTGATGGCGGCATGACCGCCGGGCGGGCCGGAGCTTCGGCCGCCGCGCCACCGCGATAGGCGGGCCGCGCGCTACGCTGCAGGCCGGGTGCTGGCGCGGATGCGGTCCGGTGCCGGTGTGGTGCGTGCGGGCTGGCGGATGGTTTCCGCCATTGCGAGCAATTCCACGATTTCCGCCGTTGAGTAGCCGGCGCGCTGCGCCGCGGTGAGGTTGAAATGGGCGGCCCGGGCGGCCCGTGCCAGGGCGCGGGCGCGGCGGGTCTTGCCGAAGGGCAGGCTGCGTTCCGTCAGCCACATGCACCCCAGACCCAGGGCCGCCATGACCAGCGCGATAGTCTCATTCATGGCGGCGGCCTGCTTTGCTGGGCATGGTGGGGCAATTCAGTAGAATAATATGATTGGTATGCTAAGACTAAGACGCAGGTTTTTCAAAATCATATTAAGTGAAAATAACATATAATAAATCAAAAATATACACACTCACAAAATAAGAGATATTAGGATGGTCACAAGCGACAAGGCCAGAAGGGAAAGGACGAACCAAATCCAGTCGCTGGTATCATCCTGGCTATAGGCATTGTAGTTAGCAGTATTAACCGTCTTCAGAGTTTTTGATTTTGCGTTAAACATTGCTTTGTCTGTCCTTTCGTGTGATCACGTTTGTTTGAGCGGCAATCTATCCAGAGGTCTTGTGATGACCAACGCAATATTTTCTAATGAACAGGCATCTGATATTGCGGATAATCTCGGAATGATACGGGGTTGGGTGGCCCGCGCCTTGGAACTGCGCCCGATGAACTGCCTGGTGGGAATTTGGCCAGCCGACAT
>CANFIE010000440.1 GCA_947446625.1 Acetobacteraceae bacterium
CAGCTTGGCCAGGCCCGGCAGCAGCATGCCGGGCAGCACCAGCAGCAGGCTGAGCAGCCCCCCCAGCGCCAGCGCCCCACGCGAGCCACCCAGCAACTGGAACAGCGGCCCGAAGGCGCGCGGCCGGGCGCCGCCGCGCTGGAAGCCGGGGCGCGGTTCCATGGCCAGCACCACGCCATTGAAGCGGTCGGCCAGTTCCGCCGCCGCCACGCTGTGCCGGCCCAGGGCAGGGTCGTTCAGAAAGGCGCGGCCACGCACAATGCCTTCCAGCACAACGAATTGGTTGAAGTTCCACTGGATGATGCTGGGCACCGGCAGCTCAAGCAGCTTTTCCGGGGTTTTGCCGAAGCCCTTGGCCGCCAAGCCGAAGGACTGCGCCGCCTTCAGGATGTTGGACGCCTTGCTGCCATTGCGGTTCACCCCGCAGGCCAGCCGCAATTCCTCCAGCGGTACCCAGCGGCCATGAAAGCCGAGCACGATGCCGAGGCAGGCCGCACCGCATTCCGCCGGCTCCAGCTGGCGCAGTTCCGGCGTACGCTTCCACACGGGCAGCACCGGCAGCATCAGCGCGCCAGGCCGAAGCTGCGCCGCAGCGCCGGCAGAATCAGGTCCACCGGCGCATCCTCACGCACCGCGATCTCGGCGCGCAGCGTGGTGCCGCTGGTCAGCTCCAATTCCGGCCCACGGCCGGAACTCCAGGCATAGCCACTCGGCGTCTCGGCCGGCACCAGCTCAATCCGCGCCTCAAACGGCGGGGTCTGGCCGCCGAAGGCCTGCACCAGTTGCTGGTTCTGCAGCACCGCCGCCATGCCCTGGGGCGAGGACGGAAAGGCCGAGATGGAGGTGACGCGGCCCAGCATGGTGCCCCATTCCTCTTGCTTCACCGTGGCCAGGGCAACGCGCACCGCCATGCCAGGAACCACCTTCTTGCCGTGCTCGGTGGGCACATACACCACCGCCTGCAGGCGCAGCCCCTCGGTCTCCAGGTTCAGCACCAGCTGGTTGGCGGTGACCAACTGGCCCTCGCCCACAGTCAGTTCCGTCACGCGGCCAGTGGCCGGGGCCAGCACGGCGCGGGTTTCGTCCAACTCGCTCTGCGCCGTGGCCACCAGGCGCCGGGCATCGGCCACCTTGCCCTGCAGCTCGTTCAGTTCCTTCTCGGCGTCCAGCTGCGAGCGCAGCAGGTCGGTCTCCACCTCCACCAGCCGGGCGCGAGCCTCGGCGGCATCCTGCTGCGCGGCGCCAAGGTCGGTGCGGGCCTGCTCCACCCGCTCCTCCAGCGTCAGGTTCTGGGTGCGCAATTCGCTGCGGATTTGCAGTTGCCGTTGCAGCCGCTGGATTCGCTGCTCGGCAATGGCCAGCACCTGGGCATAGGCGGTGCGGCGCTGTTCGGCATTGGCTTCCAGCGCCTCGCCCTGCTTGCGCAGCGCCTCGGTGCGGGTGGCCAGGTCTTCCTCATTCTCGGCCAGCACCTGTTCGGCGCTGGTCACGCGCAACTGAATGCCGGGCTGGCGCACCGTGGCCACCACTTGGCCGCGCTCCACCGCGTCGCCGGGGCGCACCTTCATTTCCACCACAATGCCGGCGGCCGGGCTCAAAGCCCCCACCAGCCGGCCCCCCTGGCTGACCAGAATGCCGCGCGCCGTCACCTCGGTGGCCAGGCTGCCCAGCAGGCCCCAGCCCAGCGCCACCAGCGCCACCAGCAGCAGCCCGCAGGCCGCCACCCAGCCGCGAATATCCGTCACCGCCACCAACTCGGTCAGCTGTTCGGGCGAGGCAAGGCGTTCCAGCGCCAGCTTGCGCGACAGGCGGTCGGCGGGGTTCAGGGCCAAACGACATCTCCCTCGGTCCGGTCCAGTCCTTCCCAGCGCCGAGGCCAGGGCCGAGGCGTTGGGGCAAAACCGCGCAGAAATGCGGTATCGGTTGTCGGAATGGCAGGCTTATGGTTAACCGTTTTAGCCAGAGATCAACAGCCTACCAAGCGTTCTTTCCGCAGGGGCGGGCCATGCAAGCCAACCACAACAGCCGATGAAACCCGGGCCTATCGCACGCCTGCTGGGTGGCCTGCTGCTGGGCCTGCTGGCCGCCACCCCGGCGCCGGCGGAAACCCTGCCCGAAGCGCTGGCCGCGGCCTATCGGTTCAGCCCCGAATTGCGCGCCGCCCGGCATGGGCTGAACGTGGTGAATGAACGCCGCCCGCAGGCCCTGGCAGCCTGGGCGCCAACCATCACATTGAACGGCACCGCCGAACGGGTGCAGAGCAACAGCCCCGGCGACCCGGCCACCGCCTACCGCACCGGCACGCTGGGCATGAGCAGCAGCCTGACCCTGCCGATTACCCGGGGCGGCGGCGAATACGCGGCACTGCGCGGGGCCGAGCAACTCATTCGCGCCCAGCGTGCCCTGCTGCTGGCCACCGAGCAGGTGGTGCTGGGCCAGGCGGCGCAGGCCTACATGGATGTGCTGTTGACCCAGGCGGTGGTGCGCTTCCGGCGCGACAACCTGGCGGCGCTGCGCCAGACCCTGGCATTGATCGACCGCCAAATGCGTGTGGGCGACCGCACCGCGGTGGATGCCGGCCTGGCCCAGGCTCGGCTGGCCAATGCCGAGGCCACGCTGGCCCAGGCCGTGGGCGCGCAGGCGGTGGCGCTGGCGGCGTATGAACAGGCCATGGGCCGCCCACCGGAACGCCTGGCGATGCCGCAGCCCCTGGCGATGCTGCCCCCCAACCTGGCGGAACTCCTGCGCCTGGCCGAAGCCAGCAACCCCGAGGTGGTGGCGGCGCATTTCCAGATGCTGGCGGCGCGAGCCGATGCCGAGGTGCAATTGGCGCAGCTGCTGCCCAGCCTGAGCCTGCAGGTGACCGATCTGCGCCAGCGCCAGCGCTATGTGGGCTACCCCTGGCAGCCAAATGGCGCGGTAACCGGCACCACCGTGGGGCTGGTGCTGACCGTGCCGCTGTACCAGGGCGGCGCCGAATACGCCCAGGTGCGCAGCGCCCGCAAAACCGCGCTGCAACGCGCCGAGGAACTGGCCCTGGCCCGGGTGCGCGCCAAGGGCAACGCCACCACTGCCTGGCGCCAGTTGGAAACCACCCAGGCCACCCGCACCGGCTTCAGCGCCGCACTGACTGCCTATGAACGGCTGACGGTGCAGTATCGGCGCCAGTCCGAGGCCGGCGAGCTTACCATTCTCGAAGTCCTGAACGGCCTGCAGGATTTGGTGGATGCCCAGGTCAACAAGGCCACCGCCGAGCATGACCGCATTCTGGCCGACTTCGCGGTGCTGAACAGCGTGGGCGGCCTGACCGCCCGCACCCTGGGCCTGGCCGTGGCGCATTACGACCCCGAGGGTGATTACCGCCGGACCCGCTGGCGCATCTTCGGCCTTACGGTCGCAGAATAGAATTCCGGGGTTTTCCGGCGAATTCTCACGCGGCTGTGAGCGAAACCCCACGGTTTGAGTGACTTATTCGCGAGAGTTGGGGCCGTGGCACACCATGCCAGCCCCCGTTACCCCCAACATTTGGGGCAAATCCCCCAGTTTTGGGGAAAGTAACGCGGCCAGCCGGGGGCCAACACCCAAAAACCACCCCCAACCCTGGGCCAGTCTTTTCTATCTATTTGATTTTCCACAACACCCACGCCCCAAACGCCTGGGCATGCCGGTTGCTGTGCCCTTGCCAGAACGCATCACGCTCTCAGGGGACCAACCAACCATGGCTGTTTTCACCACCATCGATA
>CANFIE010000441.1 GCA_947446625.1 Acetobacteraceae bacterium
ATTCGGTAGGGAAAATTAACACATAGTATACAACCGCCTCCCAACCCGTGAGGAAGCAGAAACCATGACCGAATGGGAAGCCCGTCCGGGCACCTCTGCAGCTTCCCGCCGCACTCTGTTGATTGCGCTCGCGGGCCTGCCTGCCTGTTCGGTTACCCCCACCCCGATCACACCTGAGCAAACCGCTGCCCGCGTGGCCGCCGACCGGGCCGCCATGTATGCCGGCCAGGGCCGCCCCAACGCCGCCATCTCGCTGGAAGCCGCTCTCGCCCGCTCGCTCATCCACAACCTGGACAATCGGTTGGCGATGTATGAGCAGGCACTGCAGAGCGCCCAGCTTGATGTCACCCGCTACGACATGCTGCCCCGCGTGCTGGCCAATGCCGGCTACGCCGCGCGCGACCGCGACCTGGTCAGCTCAAGCTATTCGACCGCCAATCGCGCCGTCTTTGCCGACCGCACCATCTCGGTGGACCGCGAACGGCTGTATGGCGACCTGACCTTCTCCTGGAATCTGCTGGACTTCGGCGCCAGCTACTACCTGGCCAAGCAGCAGTCGGACCGTGTTCTGGTGGCGCGGGAACGCCGCCGCCGCACCGTCAATGCCATCTTCCAGGAAGTGCGCTACGCCTATTGGCAGGCCGCCGCCGCGCAACGCCTGCTGCCGCGGGTCAACCTCATGGTAGCGGAGGTGCGCAATGCTCGCGCCCAGTCCCGGCGGTTGGAACGCAACCGCGAAATGCCGCTGGCCGAGGCGCTGCGCTACCAGCGCACCCTGATTGAGCTGAACCGCCAGCTCGACGCCGTGGCCGCCGACCTGGCCACCGCCAAGGCCAAGCTGGCGCAGCTGATGGGCATGCCACTGGGCTATGAGTTTGAGCTGACCGCGCATGAAAGCGCCGAAGCCGCCCTGCCCGAGATGCGGCTGACGCCCGACGAGTTGGAACGCGTGGCCCTGGTGAACCGGCCGGAACTGCGCGAGGAAGACTACAACTACCGCATTGCCCAGTTGGAAGGCCGCCGCGCCATTCTGCGCATGCTGCCCGGCCTGTCGCTCACCGGCTCCTTCAACGGAGACAGCAACAGCTTCCTCACCTACCACAACTGGGCCGAGGTTGGCCTGCGCACCGCCGTGAACCTGATGGGCCTTGTCTCGGCCCCCGCCGTGCGCCGCCAGGCGCAAAGCCAGGCGGACCTGGTGCGCATGCGGCGCCTTGCGCTCAGCATGTCTGTAGTGGCGCAGGTGCATATCTCGGTGCTGCAGTTCAACCGCGCCCGCGTGCAGTTCGGCCACTCGCTGGATTCCGCCCGGGTGGAACGCCGCCTGCAACGCCTGGCCACGGCCGGGCAGGAGGCAGAGGTGACCAGCGAGATGGAGCGCATCCGCAACAAGGCTGCCTCGCTGGTGGCGGAGTTGCAGTGCGACCGCGACTACGCCGAAATGCAGAACGCCTATGCCGCCGTCTTCGTGGCCCTGGGGCTGGACCCGCTGCCCGATGCCCGCGCCGAGGATGGCGTGGAACGCACCGCCGAAAAGGTGGCCGAGGTGCAGCGCGCTTGGCTGGTGGGCGACATTACCGTACCGGTGTTGCCCACGGTGGACCCCGAACTTCCCCCCGAACCGCCGGCCCCGCAAGGGTGATGCCCGGCTTGCGGGCTGCGCTGCTTGGCGGCCTGGCCGCGCTGGTTCTCTCCACAGGCATGGCCGCGGCACAGGGCAGCCCGGCCCGCATGGTGCGCGGCCAGTTAGTGGCCTGGCGCAACCCGGTGCTGGCCAGCGCCATCGCCGGCCTGGTGAAGCGCGTGCCACTGCGGGATGGCCAGACCTTCGCCGTCGGCGAGGTGTTGGTGGAAATCGACTGCGGCGCGCATCAGGCCCGGGCCCAGCGCGCCCAGGCGCAGCAGGACCGCGCCCGCCGGCAATTGGCCGCGCTGAACCAGTTGGACCGCCGGGGCGCCACCTCGCACCTGGAACTTGGCCTGGCCGCCATTGATGTTTCCGCCGCCGAGGCCGACCTCGCTCTGGCCAAGCTTTCGGTCCAGCAATGCATTGTGGCCGCGCCCTTTGCCGGCCAGGTGGTGGAACTGAAAACCCGCGCCGGCCAATATGTGCGCGAAGGCGACCCGCTGCTGGAAGTGGTGGACCATGCCAGCCTGGAGGTTGAGTTCCTGGTACCCTCCACCACCCTGCGCTGGCTGAACCCCGGCCAGGCGCTGCAGGCCCGGCTGGTCGACCTCGGCCGCGCCATCACCCTGCGCGTGGCCCGAATTGGCGGCCGGGTGGACCCTGTAAGCCAAGTGATAAAGGTTTATGCTAGTCTGCCATCGGAACAAGCCAGCCTGGTCGCGGGCATGGCGGTCGAGGTTCAATTGCCTGCCGATGGGGCCCCCTGAGCCCATCGCTTTGCCTTCATTCCCTGCTTCGAGGTTGCCGTGAACCAGGACAGCACTTCCCCCCGTCGCCGCCGCAGCCTGCGCTTTGCGCTGGAGCCGCGCATGATGTTCGACGGCGCCATGGCCACCTCTGTGGTGGCCGCCGCCAAGTTGGCCCCGCCAGCGGTGGTGATGACCGATTCCCGGCAGGCCGATGTGGTTGGCCTGGCCCAAAGCGCCGCCACGGCAGCGGTGGCCGATATCGGCGCCTGGGCCGCCCGCCCCGCCGCGGCTGCGGACCTCGCCCGGCTATTCCCCGGAGACAGCGGCACAACCACCGCCAACCTGAACGCCACGGCGGCCTTGCTGGCCACCCCCAACACGCCGCTGCCCGAAATCCAGTTGCGCAGCGGCACGGAACTGCGCGGCGCCCCGGCCGCCTTCACCGCGGCGGGCCCGGATGGCGCGCCGAAGATCTACCTGAACGCCGACTGGCTCGCGACCCAGCCTACCCAGGCCCAGGTTGAAGCCGTGCTGATCGAGGAAATCGGCCACAGCCTTGACAGCCGGATCAATGGCAACGCCGACAGCGCGGGCGATGAGGGCGAGGCCTTCGCCGTCGCGGTGCTTGGCCCCAGCGCCATCCCCGAAACCGCCGCCGAGATTGCTGCCCGGAACGACCACGCGGTGTTGATCCTGGATGGCCAGCAGATTGCGGTGGAGGAAGCGGCTCCCGATCCGCTCAACATCAACTACGCGCCCATGTCGTTCAACAGCGCCACCAACAAGGTCGGCACCGGCACCCATGCTGGCGACATCGTGCTGTATGACAGCGTCATCACCGTTGGCGGCGTCACGGTAGACGCCATCGTCAAAACGGTGAGCATCGATACCGGCGTTACCATCACCGCCTTCGATTCAACCGACACATCAGACGGCAACCAGCCTTCCGGCGGCGCCTATTTCTCGCCGCGCATCTCCAGTAGCAGCGCCCGCAACGGCAACGGCGTTACCTTCCAGATCGATTTCATCACCCATGGCAGTTATTTGGCGGGCACCGGCACCGCCATAACGCTGCAGAACGTGCGAGAGACCACCTACGATATCGACCTGAAGCAGTACCAGCAATTCGCCGGCTTCACGGTGGCCCGCCTCAACAACGGCTCCACCCTGCAATACCTGTATGATTCGAACACCGGGCTGATCCAGTTCAAAAGCCTGGTGTCCACCAACGCTTCGTCTGGTGACATCAACTACGAAATCCAGGCCGATTACGCGTCCATGAGCACGACGACCTTCAAGATCGGGTCGTACGACTACTCACTGGTCGGCGGCGCGGCG
>CANFIE010000442.1 GCA_947446625.1 Acetobacteraceae bacterium
CCCGAGGAGCAGGCCGCCCAGGTCCGCCGGGTGAAGAAGTTCGAGAGCGGCATGGTGGTCAACCCGGTCACCATCCACCCCGACCAGACCCTGGCCGATATCCGCGCCATCCAGGACCAGCACCGCATCAGCGGCCTGCCGGTGGTGGAACGCGAGACCGGGCGGTTGGTTGGCATTGTCACGCATCGTGACGTGCGCTTCGCCACCGACCTCAACACCCGCGTTTACGAGCTGATGAAGCGCGACAACCTGGTGACCGTGCCGGTGGATGTCTCGCCCGAGCGGGCACGGGAGCTGCTGCACCGGCACCGGATTGAGAAGCTGCTGGTGGTGGATGAGGCCGGGCGCTGCGTCGGGCTCATTACCGTGAAGGACATGGACAAGGCACAGGCCCACCCCGACGCCGCCAAGGACAGCCTGGGCCGGCTGCGCGTGGCGGCGGCCACCGGCGTGGGCGAGGACGGCTTCAAGCGCGCCGAGGCCCTGGTGCACGCCGATGTGGACGTGATTGTGGTGGACACCGCGCATGGCCATTCCGGCGGCGTGCTGGCCGCCATTGAGCGGATCAAGCGCATGTCGAACAGCGTGCAGGTGGTGGCCGGCAATGTGGCCACGCCGGAAGGCGTGCTGGCGTTGATCGAGGCTGGCGCCGATGCGGTGAAGATTGGCATTGGCCCGGGCAGCATCTGCACCACCCGCATTGTGGCCGGCGTGGGCGTGCCGCAGCTGACCGCCGTGCTGGAAAGCAGCGCCGCCGCCCGCGAGAAGGGCGTGCCGGCCATTGCCGATGGCGGCATCCGTACCAGCGGCGACCTGGCCAAGGCCATTGCCGCCGGGGCTGACGCGGTGATGATGGGCAGCCTGTTCGCCGGCACCGACGAAGCGCCGGGTGAGGTGTTCCTGTACCAGGGGCGTTCCTACAAGTCGTATCGCGGCATGGGCAGCATTGGCGCCATGGCGCGCGGCTCGGCGGACCGCTACTTCCAGCAGGAAGTGCAGAACAGCCTGAAGCTGGTGCCGGAAGGCATCGAGGGCCGGGTGGGCTACAAGGGCCCGGTTGGCAACGTGATCCACCAACTGGTGGGCGGGTTGAAGGCGGCCATGGGCTATACCGGCTGCGGCACCATTGGCGAGTTGCAGACCAACGCCAAGTTCCGCCGCATCACCGGCGCCGGCCTGCGGGAAAGCCATGTGCACGACGTGGCCATTACCCGCGAAGCGCCGAACTACCGCCAGGAAGGCTGAACCGGGTTGGCCACATGACCCCCGCCGCACGCTTCGCCGCCGCCATTGACCTATTGGACGCGCTGGAGGCCGCCGGCCGCCGGCCGGCCGATGCCGTGGCGCATGATTTCTTCCGCCAGCGTCGCTACATCGGCGGCGGAGACCGGCGGGAGATCAGCGACCGGGTCTGGGCCATCATCCGGCAAAGGCTGCGGCTGGACTGGTGGCTGGAGAAGATCCGCGCCCGGCCCAGCGCCCGCTTTCTGGCCGCCGCGCATTTGCTGCTGGCCGAGGGCGTGGCCCTGGCCGAGGTGCCGCGCGCCTTTCCCGGTGGGCAATACGCCGCCCCGCCGCTGACCGTGCCCGAGACCAAGCTGCTGGCGGTGCTGGAGAATGCCCGCTTCGGTGCCGAGGGCATCATTCACCCGAAAATGCCCGACCCGGTGCGGCTGAACCTGCCGGAATGGGTGCTGCCGGGGCTGACCCGCCGCTTTGGCGAGACCCTGGCCGCCGAGGCCGCCGCGCTAGACCAACCCGCGCCGCTGGATCTGCGCGCCAATGCGCTGAAGATCGACCGCAAGCAGGCCGCGGCCTCGCTGGCCGCCGAGGGTCTGGATTGCGAGCCGACACCCTATTCTCCCATGGGGCTGCGCCTGCCCGGGCGCCGGCCGGTGCTGGCAACCCGCGCCTATCAGGAAGGCCTGGTGGAGGTGCAGGACGAGGGCAGCCAACTGATTGCCGCCCTGACCGACGCCAGACCGGGCATGAAGGTGGTGGACCTTTGCGCCGGCGCTGGCGGCAAAACCCTGGCCCTGGCCGCCGCCATGCAGAACAAGGGGCGCATCACCGCCTGTGATGTTTCCGCCAGCCGGTTGGAGGGCGCGGTCAAGCGCCTGGCCCGCGCCGGGGTGGACAATGCCGAGCGCCATTTGCTGGAGACCGGCGACCGCTGGGCCAAGCGCCGCGCCGGCAGCTTTGACCGGGTGCTGGTGGACGCCCCCTGCACCGGCACCGGCACCTGGCGCCGCAATCCGGACGGCCGCTTCCGCACCGGGCCGCAGGATTTGGCCGAACTGTTGCCCAAGCAGGCTGAAATCCTGGCCATTGGCGCCGGGTTGGTCCGGCCGGGCGGGCAGTTGGTCTATGCCACCTGCTCGCTGCTGGCCGAGGAGAATGAGGACCAGGTGGCCGGCTTCCTGGCGGCGCACCCGGATTTCGCCCCGGTGCCGCTGGCCGAGGCCTGGACGGCCGCTGGGCTGGCGGGCGCGCCGCCCTGCGCTGGGCCATACATGGCGCTTTCCCCGGCGGCCCAGGGCACCGATGGCTTCTTCGCCGCTGTGTTGCGCCGGGCTGGCTAGAACGTGATCCGCGCAGGCGGAATCGCCGGAGCGGCGAATCAGTCTCTCGAACAAGGTTAGAGCAAACCCCCAACGGGCAGCGTCACCGGCAGGGGGTAATTTGCTCGCTCAAACAAAGGGCTGGAGCATCTTTCGTGCGCAAGAGCGAACGGAAAATGCTCAAACGTGTGGTCCACCAACCTGGATCACACGCTAAATTCCGCTGGCGGGAAGCCGCGGATTGGTGTCGCATCGCCGCCAAGCATCAGCCCCGGGGAGGCCCTGCGTGATCAGCATTCGGCGTGCCCGCCCAAGCGATGCCACCGCCATTGGCGCGGTGCATGTGGCCGCCTGGCGCAGCGCCTATGCCGGGCTGTTGCCGGATGAATACCTGGCCGGGCTTTCCGTGGTGCGGCATGCCAGCGTGTATGGCCGTGGCATTGCCGACCGCAGCGAAGGCCACGCCATTTTCGTGGCGGTGGCCAGTGGCGCCGACGCGCCACCGGGGCGCGAGGCCGGCATGGTGGTTGGGTTCTCCTCCGGCGGCCGGGCGCGGCGGCCCAGCATGGCCGAGGGCGAGGTGGAAACCCTGTACCTGCTGGATGACTACCGCGACCGTGGCGTGGGCCGGCGCCTGATGCGGGCCATGGCGGCCCACTTGGCCGCCGTGGGCTGCCGCAGCGCCATGCTGTGGGTGCTGGCGGCCAATCCCACGCGCTGGTTCTACCAGCATCTGGGCGGGCGGCTGATGGCGCATGAGGTGATTCACTTCGCCGGCATGGCGCTGCCACAAACCGCCTTCGGCTGGGACCCCATCGACTCACTGTTGGCCGCCACGGCGCCAGCGCGGGAGGGGTAGAGCCTGATCGGCCGAGGCGGCATCGCCGCTGGCCGCGAATCAGTCTCTCACCAACAAGCTACTTTTCCGGTCGGGGCAGCGCGGCCAGGGAAGCCAGGGCGAGCAATTGCGCGCTGACCCACCATTCCTGCCACACGCCAAAGCTCACCAGCCCGGTGATGGCGGCCGAGGCCAGCATGGCGGCGGCAATGCCGGGCCGCGCGGTGCGGGCCAGGGCGCGGCCCAGCAGCACGGCCAGCAGCGCGGTCAGCAGCGCGCCAACCAGCCCCAGTTCCAGCC
>CANFIE010000443.1 GCA_947446625.1 Acetobacteraceae bacterium
ATGCGCTCGCCGCTGCATCCGTATCCGCAGGGCCTGCTGGGGGCCACGGTGCATGCCGGGCTGCGCGGCCAGCGGCTGACCACCATTCCCGGCGCGCCGCCCAGCCTGGAGAACCTGCCGCCAGGCTGTGCCTTCGCCCCGCGCTGTTCCCTGGCCGAGGCCGCCTGTGGCGTGGCCGTGCCGGAGCCGCGCATGGTGGGGGCGAACCGGATGGCACGCTGCATCAAGGTTTAGCTGCCGGAATATCCCTGCCGCCAGAGTGACGCCCGCCGCCTGCCGCGCTAAGAACGGGGCTGGACAGAGGATGGGAGGTTTCGCATGGCGGAGGCAAAGCGGGCGCAGGCTCAGGCGCGGCCGGGTGGCAAGATTTTGGCTGACGCGCTGGTAGCGCAGGGGTGCAGCCATGTGTTCTGCGTACCCGGTGAAAGCTACCTGGACCTGCTGGACGGGCTTTATGCGGTGCGCAACCGCATCCAGCTGGTCACCTGCCGCTTTGAGGCCGGCGCCGTGCACATGGCCGAGGCCTATGGCAAGCTGACCGGCAAGCCCGGCGTTGCCATCGTGACCCGCGGCCCCGGCGCCTGCCATGCCGCCATTGGCGTGCATGTGGCGTTCCAGGACAGCACGCCGCTGGTGCTGCTGGTCGGGCAGATTCCGTTTGAGGAAACCGACCGCGAGAGCTTCCAGGAAGTTGACTATCGCAAGATGTTCGGCCCGCTGGCGAAGTGGGTGACGCAGATCGACGATGTGAAGCGCATTCCCGAGCTGATGGCGCACGCGTTCGACGTGGCCACCAGCGGCCGCCCCGGCCCGGTGGTGGTGGCGA
Source organism: Acetobacteraceae bacterium (assembly GCA_947446625.1). Taxonomy (GTDB): domain Bacteria; phylum Pseudomonadota; class Alphaproteobacteria; order Acetobacterales; family Acetobacteraceae; genus CAIMOR01. The sequence goes on from CANFIE010000443.1 coordinate 827, forward strand.
TCAGCGAGGAAATGCAGAAGGAACTGGCCAACGTGCCGGATCTCGGCCCGGTGCCGATGCTGCCGCCGCATCCCTCGCCGGAAGCGCTGCCGCGCATCATGGCCATGCTGGAGCAGGCCAAGCGGCCGCTGGCGGTGCTGGGTGGCAGTGGCTGGACCGATGAGGGCCGCGCCGCCATTCGCGACTGGCTGGTGGGGAACGACATTCCCGTGGCGGTCAGCTTCCGCCGCCAGGGGCTGTTTGACGGCACCAACGCCAACTTCGTGGGTGACCTGGGTGTGGGCGCCGATGCCGCGCTGGTGGCCAAGGCGAAGGAATGCGACCTGTTCCTGGCCATTGGCACCCGGCTGGGTGAGCCGATCAGCCAGGGCTACACCCTGTTCGACATGGCCGGCGCCACGCCGATTGTGCATGTGCACCAGGACCAGAGCGAGATTGGCCGCGTGTATCGGCCGGCGCTGGGCGTGGTGAGCGACCTGAACGCCTTCGCCCTGGCCGCCCGAAACATGGAGCCGGTGCAGCGCCCGGCCTGGAGCGCCTGGACCCGCGACCTGCGCGCCGCCCGCGTGGCGCAGGCAAAAGCGCCCGAGTATGACGGCCCGCTGAACCTGGCCGTGGCCTTGCAGGAACTGGAGAAGGTGCTGCCGAAGGACACCATCTACACCACCGATGCCGGCAACTTCGCCACCTGGCCCACGCGCTTCATGCATGTGAGCGAGGAACAGGACTTCCTGGGGCCGACCAATGGCGCCATGGGCTATGGCGTGCCGGCGGCGATTGGCGCCAAGGTGGTGTACCCGGAGCGCACGGTGGTGTGCTTCGTGGGCGATGGCGGCTTCATGATGACGGGGCAGGAGATTGCCACGGCCTTCCATCACTCGGTGGCGCCCATCATCCTGGTGTTCAACAACCAGATGTACGGCACCATCCGCATGCACCAGGAAAAGACCTATCCGGGCCGCGTTTCCGGCACGGCGCTGACCAACCCGGATTTCTCGAAGTTCATCGAGAGCTTCGGCGGCCATGGTGAGATTGTGGAGAAGACCGCGGAACTGGTGCCGGCGGTGAAGCGCGCCATTGCCAGCGGCAAGCCGGCACTGGTGGAAGTGCGCACCAACCCCGAGCAGATCACCAACCGCGCCACGGTGGCGCAGCTGCGCGCCCAGGCCGGCAAGCCGGCGGCGGAGGCTCCGGCCCCCGCCCCGGCGAAGGAGCCGGCCGCGCCACGCAGCCCGGCCCCGCGCCGCAGCAGCCCGCGTACGCGCTGAGAGTAGAGCAATATCCATTCTGATGGGATCATCAGAATGGATTTCTTGCTCTAGTTTCAAGTAGTTATACAGCACCATGCCCCCAACAGGGCGCATGGTGCTCTATCGCAAGGCGCGCCTGGGACCGGGCGCGCCTTGCTTTTTGTCCCAAATGATCCCTATGCTGATCATATCGGGAGGCCCAAAAATGAATGATCCAATTCTGATTGCCGGTGGCGGCATTGGCGGGCTGGCGGCCGCGCTGGCCCTGGCGGCCAAGGGCTTTCCGGTGGTGGTGCTGGAAAAGGCCGCCGAACTGGGAGAGATCGGCGCCGGCATTCAGCTTGGCCCCAACGCCTTCCATTGCTTCGACACATTGGGTGTGGGCGATACGGCTCGCGCCATGGCGGTGTATGTGGACCGGCTGCGGCTGATGGACGCCATGGCCGGCGAGGAAATCTGCCAGATCGACCTGGGCGAGGCATTCAGGCGGCGGTTCCGCAACCCCTATGCGGTGATCCACCGGGGCGATTTGCACGGCGTGCTGCTGCGCGGCTGCCGCGACAACCCGCTGATTGGCCTGCGCACCAGCAGCGAGGTGCTGGGCTACACCCAGGACGCCCAGGCGGTAACGGCCCGGCTGGCCAATGGCGAAACGCTGCGCGGCCGGCTGTTGATTGGCGCCGATGGGCTGTGGAGCAAGGTGCGCCGCCAGGTGGTGGGTGATACGCCGCCGCGCGTCTCGGGCCACACCACCTACAGAAGCGTGATTCCGGTGGAGCAGATGCCGGAGGATTTGCGCTGGAATGCCGCCACGCTCTGGGCCGGGCCGAAGTGCCACATCGTGCATTACCCCTTGAGCGGCTGGAAGCTGTTCAACCTGGTGGTGACCTACCACAACAACGCGCCGGAACCGGTGGCCGGGCAGCCGGTGACGCATGCGGAGGTGCTGCGCGGCTTCACGCATATTCATCCCAAGGCGCAGCAGATCATCCATATCGGCCGCGACTGGAAGCTATGGGTGCTGTGCGACCGCGACCCGGTGGAGAACTGGGTGGATGGCCGCGTGGCGCTGCTGGGCGATGCCGCCCACCCCACGCTGCAATACATGGCCCAGGGCGCCTGCATGGCCATGGAGGATGCGGTGTGCCTGGCGCATGTGCTGGACCAGCATGGCGGCGAGCATGTGGGCGGGCTGGAGGCCTACAGGCGCCAGAGGGTGCTGCGCACGGCGCGGGTGGTGCTGCAAAGCCGGGCGATTGGCGACCATGTGTACCACCCCGAGGGGGTTCACGCGCAGCTGCGCAACGCCATCATGGCCGGGAAAAGCCAGCAGGACTGGTACGACACGCTGCAATGGCTGTACGGCAGCAACGGGCTGGACGGCAGCGCCGCAACGTGAACGCGCTGCAGGACAAGCCGGGGCATTTGATCCGCCGGTGCCAGCAGATTGCGGTGGGGCTGTTTCTGGAAGCCTGCGCCGAGCATGCGCTGACGCCGATGCAATACGCGCTGCTGAAGGCGGTGCAGGCCGGGCCGGGGCAGGACCAGATTACCCTGGCCGGGCAGGTGGCGCTGGACCGCTCCAACGCCGCCAGGCTGTGCGCCGGGCTGG
>CANFIE010000444.1 GCA_947446625.1 Acetobacteraceae bacterium
CCAACAGCCATGTGCCGATGCATCTGATCGGCCTGCTGAAGGGCAAGGACGTGATGGTGGGCGTCATCGACGTGGCCAGCGAGGTGGTGGAAACCCCCGAGCAGGTGGCGGCGGTGATCCGCGCCGCGCGGCAATACGTGTCGGAGGACAAGCTGTTCCCCTGCACCAATTGCGGCATGGCGCCCATGCCGCGGGCGGTGGCGGCGGCCAAGCTGCGGGCGCTGGCGGCCGGCGCCCGGCTGGCCTGCGAGCCGGCGTAGCGGACCCCGCGCGCCATGCCTGCGCGACGCTCCCTGATTGCCGCTTTTGCGGCGTTGAGCATGCCCTGGGTGGCGCGCGCGCAGGCGCCACGGCGGGCGAGGATCGGCTTCCTCTCCGCGTCCAGCACCGAGGATCCCGCGGCCCCGGTCTTCCTGCGTCGCTACCTCGCCGCCCTTGGCTGGCGCGAGGGCGATACGCTGACGATCGAGGACCGCTACAGCATGGGCGACACCACGGCCACGCCACGGCTGGCCGCTGAGTTGGTGGCGTTGCGCCCGGAGGTGATCGTGGTCACCGGCGGCTCGGAGACCCGGGCGGTGACCGCGCTGACGCGGGATATTCCGGTTGTCTTCCTGCAGGTGGTGGATCCCGTCGGCTTGGGCTTTGTGCAAACCCTGGCGCGGCCGGGCGGTAACCTGACGGGCGCCGCCGCCGCCGGCCAATTGCTGTTCGGCAAGCGGATAGAGCTGCTGCGCGAGCTGCTGGCGCCCACGCCGGTGCGCCGGGTGGCGATGCTGGCCAACCCGGGCAACCCCATCACCGCCCGCGGCGCCGGGGAATTCACCCGGCAGGCGGCCCAGCTTGGCGTGGAGCCGCACACCATTCCCGTCTCGCGCCGCGCCGACATCGCGGGCGCCGTTGCCGCTGCCGCCGGCGTTGATGCGGTGCTGGTGCAGCATGACTTCGTGCTGTTTCCGGCGCGACGGGAAGTGGCGGTGCTGCTGAACGCGGCGCGGCGACCGGCGATATTCGAGAACCGCTTTTCCCCGCTGGTGGGCGGGTTGTGTTCCTACGGCGCCGACCTGCGGGACAATTTCCGCCAGGGGGCGATTTATGTTGACCGCATACTGCGCGGGGCCAAGCCGACCGACCTGCCGGTGGTGCTGCCAAGCCGGGTTGAGTTCGTGGTGAATGTGACGACAGCAGCAGCACTCGGACTGACCGTGGCACCGGGCCTGCTGGCCCGGGTTGACGAGGTTATCGAGTAGCGGCGGGGCGCGCTGCGCCAAGGCTTCGTCAGGATGTTGGCGCCGGCGGTGGCGTGCAGCGCGAGGGCGGGCGTTGCGGCGTGGACTGCCCGCCGCCCGCGCCGGAGGGAGGTGCCGTGCTTTGCCCGCCGGGTGGGGTGGCCGGTGGGGCTGGCGCGGTTTGCGCCATGGCGTTGCCGGCCAGCAAGGCCAGCAGCAGCAGGGTTCTAGGCAGCCAGCGCATAATCAACCTCCGGCGTGTACACGCTGTTCTGCTTGCCCAACTGGCTGCTGAACAGGGTGAAGTGTTCCACCATCAGCGGCGCGGCGCGGAACAGGTTATGCGCCTGCACCCAGCTGATGAGCTTTTCCGGCGCGGCCTTGTCGGTGCGCGCCAGGGTGACATGCGGGGTGAATTTCTTCCGCTCGGGTTGCAGGCCAATGCGCTGCAAGGCTGTCTCGATCTTGCAGGCCAGGAAGCCCAGGCTCTCATTCCGCGCCGCGCTGATGTAGATGGACTGCACCCGCCCGGCCTTCTCGAACAGGCCGGCGCCGGTCAGCGCCAGTTCAAATGGCCGGGCGCGGATATTGGCCAGGGCATCATCCACCTCCTGCGCGCGCCAATTCTCCACCTCTCCGATGAAGCGCAGGGTCAGGTGGTAATTCTCCGGCGGCACCCATTTGGCACCGGGAATGCCACCAGCCAGCATGGCCAGGTGCGTTTTCAATTCGGCGGGCAAGTCGAGGGCGACGAACAGGCGAATCATGCAACATCTCCTCAGCCAATACGCGTCAGCAGGGTCTCCACCAGCGGCAGCAGGCGCCGCACCAGAATTTGCACGCCGGCGGCGTTGGGGTGGATGGCATCGGCCTGGTTGAGCGCGGGTTGCCCCGCGACACCTTCCAGGAAAAACGGGTCGAAGATCACGGCCGGATGGGCGGCGGCCACCCGGCTATAGGCGGCGGCGAATTCGCGGCCATAGGCGGCGCCCAGATTGGGCGGGGCCAGCATGCCGGAGAGCAGCACCGGTATCCGCCGGGCGGAAAGCTTGGCCAGGATGGCGGTGAGATTGGCCTCGGTTTGTTGCGGCGAGAGGCCGCGCAGCCCGTCATTGGCGCCCAGTTCCACCAGGGCGGCCTGGGGGTTTTCCGCCAGCGCCCAGTCCAGCCGGGCCAGGCCGCCGGCCGAGGTATCGCCCGAGACGCCGGCATTCAGCACCCGGGCGCGGGCGCCCAGCGCGGCCTGCATTTGCGGCACGAAGCCGGCACCGGGGGCCAGGCCATAGCCGGCGGTCAGGCTGTCTCCCAAGGCCAGCAGGCGGGGTGGGTCGGCGGCTTGTGCTGCCGTGGTGATGAATCCAACTGCAACAAGGGCTTTCGCCAGCAGGCTTCTGCGGCCATATGCCGTGGCATCCCAACACGCGGACGGCGCCATGGATGCCATCGAGAGCCAACCCCCAAAGCTGCCCCGGGCCGCGCCCAGCGAATCGCTGATCAGCGCCCATGACCTGCGCTTCAGCGTGGCGAGCGCCAGCGGTTCGGTCAACATCCTGCGCGGGGTCTCGCTGGAGGTGATGCCCGGCGAGGCGGTGGGGCTGGTGGGGCCTTCGGGGTCGGGCAAAACCTCGCTCCTGATGTTGCTGGCCGGGCTGGAAGTGGCCACCAGCGGCAGTTTGCGCGTGGCCGGCCAGGCGCTGGCGGGGCTGGATGAGGATGCGTTGGCGCGCTTCCGCCGTGACAATGTGGGGATTGTGTTCCAGGCCTTCCACCTTATCCCGAGCATGACGGCCTTGGAAAACGTGGCCATGCCGCTGGAATTCGCCGGGCGGGATGATGCTTTCGTGAAAGCTGAGGCCAGCCTGCGCGCGGTGGGGCTGGGGCATCGGCTGGGGCATTTTCCCGGCCAGCTTTCGGGCGGGGAGCAGCAGCGCGTGGCGCTGGCCCGGGCCACGGTGGCGGAACCGCGGCTGCTGCTGGCCGACGAGCCGACCGGCAACCTGGACCGCGCCAATGGCCAGGCGGTGATGGAGCTGCTGTTTGGGCTGCGCGAGCGCCTGGGCACGACGCTGGTGCTGGTGACGCATGATGAGGCCCTGGCCGCCCGCTGCGGCCGGGTGGTGCGGATGGAGGATGGGCTGCTGAGCCCCTCCGAGCCGGCGCTGGGCCTGGAGCCGTGACGGCTTCGCCCGTGCTGGCCTGGCGGCTGGCCTTCAGCATCGCGCGGCGGGAATTGCGCGGCGGGGTGAAGGCGCTGCGGATTGTGCTGGCCTGCCTGGCGCTGGGCGTGGCCGCCATTGCCGCCGTGGGCACGCTGCGCGCCGCCATTGATGCCGGGCTGCGGGCCGATGGCGCCCGGCTGCTGGGCGGCGATGTGGAATTGCGCGCTGGCTCGCAGCCGGTGGCGGCGGATTTGCGCGCCTGGGTGGCGGCGCGGGTGGCGCG
>CANFIE010000445.1 GCA_947446625.1 Acetobacteraceae bacterium
CGGCTTTCGCCTGAAGGAGTTCGACCCCAGCGGCACCGCAGGTTTCAGCGGCGACAAGGCCGAGGCCGAGGCCATGATGGCGGCCAGCACCGCCCGCATGGCCGAGTTGCAGGACAGGCTGTACGCCCAGGACAGGTGGTCCGTGCTGGCGATTTTCCAGGCCATGGACGCCGCCGGCAAGGATGGCGCCATCAAGCATGTGTTCAGCGGGCTGAACCCGCAGGGCTGCCTGGTGGAAGCCTTCAAGGCGCCGGGGCCGGTGGAACTGGACCATGATTTTTTGTGGCGCCACAGCCAGGCGCTGCCACGGCGCGGGCATATCGGCATTCATAATCGCAGCTGGTACGAGGAAGTGCTGGTGGCGCGCATCCATCCCGAGATTCTGGCCAGGCAGCGGCTGCCGGCGCCGCTGGTGGGCAAGAACATCTGGGATGAGCGGCTGGAGGATATCGCGGGGTTTGAGCGGTATTTGGCGCGGCAGGGCGTGGTGCTGCTGAAGTTCTTCCTGCATGTCAGCAAGGCGGAACAGAAGCGGCGCTTTCTGGCGCGGATTGAGGAAGCCGAGAAGAACTGGAAATTCTCGGCCGCCGATGTGGCCGAGCGGCAGCACTGGAAGGAATACCAGGCGGCCTATGAGCAGGCCATCCAGGCCACCGCCGCGCCGCATTCGCCCTGGCATGTGGTGCCGGCCGACCAGAAATGGTTCACCCGCATGGTGGTGAGCGAGACCATTGTGGCGGCCATGGAGGGGTTGGAGCTGGAATACCCCAAGGTGGCGCCCGAGGAACGCGCCCGCTTGATGGCCGCCCGCGCGACGTTGCTAAAGGAAGATTGATTCTGCCGGCCCCGGGGGCTTCACTTGCCCCAACAATAAAACGGGGGATGGTTCATGCATCGTCGCAGCCTGCTGGGGGCGCCGCTGGCGGCCCTGGCTATGCCGGCCCTGGCGCAGGGCGGCTGGCCCAACCGGCCGGTCCGCATCATCGTGGGCTTTCCGCCCGGCGGCAGCCTGGACGTGATGTCCCGCCTGCTGGCCGAATATATGCAGGTCCGCACCGGCCAGACCTTCATTGTGGAAAACCGCAGCGGCGCCACCGGGCATTTGGGCACCGAGGCCGTGGCCCGCGCCGCGCCGGATGGCTACACCATCGGCACCATCGGCATGCCGGGCGTGCTGATCTCGCCCTTGCTGTTCGCCACGCTGCCCTATGACCCGTGGAAAGACCTGATCTACGTCTCCCCGGTCTGGGAGTTTCCCAATGTGGTGGTGGTGCCCAGCGCGCATGTGCCGGCCCGCACCCTGGCCGAGTTCCGCGCCTGGGCGCCGCGCCAGCCGCGTGGCGTCACCTATGGCTCCTCGGGCGTTGGCACCACCATCCAGCTGTGTGGTGCTTCGCTGCTGGCACGCTCGGGCGTGACGCAGGCGGTGCATGTGCCGTTCCGGGGTGCGGCGCAGACCATTCCCGCCATGCTGAGCGGCGATGTGCAGCTGGCGGTGGATAACCTGGCCAGCTACATGCCCATCATCCAGGAAGGCCGCATGCGCGCCCTGGCCGTGACCAGCGCCGAGCGCTTCCCCAACCTGCCGGACGTTCCCACCATGGCCGAGGCCGGGATGGATAATTTCGTGCTGACCAGCTGGTCGTTGTGGGCGCTGCCGGCGGGCACGCCCGCGCCCATCGTGCAGGCGCTGAACGGGCATATCCAGGCCATCAGCCGTGACGAGAACGCCCAGCGCCGCGCCCTGGCCATGGGCGGCTGGCTGCTGGGCACCTCGCCGGAAGGCGCGGTGGCGCGGCTGCGGCAGGAAGCGCCGATGTGGGCTGACATGGTGCGCCTTGCCGGCGCCAAGGTGGAGTGAGCCGCATGCATCGCCGTACCCTGCTGGCCGCGCCGCTGGCGCTGGCTACCCCCGCCCTGGCCCAGGCGCCCTACCCCGAGCGGCCCATTCGGGTGATTGTGCCGTTTCCGGCCGGCGGCAGCCTGGATGTGCTGACCAGGTTGAGCTGCGAGGCGGCGCAACAGCATTTGGGCCAGCCGATGATTGTGGAGAACCGGCCCGGCGCCGGCGGCAATATCGGCACCGATGCCGTGGCCAAGGCGGCGCCGGATGGCTACACGCTGGGCTCGGTTTCGGTTGGGCTGTTCAGCATCAACCAGTACCTCTACGGCAACATGCCGTTCGACTTCGACCGCGAGCTGACCGGCATTTCGTTGATCTATGAGCTGCCGAACATTGCCGTGGTGGCGCCGCAGTTCAACCAGGCGAAGACGCTGCAGGAGTTCATCACCTGGGCCAAGGGCAGGGCACAGGGAGTTACCTTTGGCAGCCCGGGCATTGGCACCACGCCGCATCTGGCCGGGGCCATGTTCGCGGCGCGGGCGGGGTTCAATGGCATTCATGTGCCGTTCCGCGGCGCGGCGCAGGGGGTGCCGGCGGTGCTGTCGGGCAGCGTGGAATTCTCGCTGGACAACCTGGCCAGCTGGATGCCGGTGCTGGGCGAGGGCAGGGGGCGCGGCCTGGCGGTGACCAGCGCCGAGCGCTGGCCCACCCTGCCCGATATTCCCACCATGGCCGAGGCCGGGATGGCGGATTTCATCGTGACCAGCTGGGCGGCGCTGATTGCCCCCAAGGCCACGCCGCGCCCGGTGGTGGAACGGCTTTCCGCCGCCTTCCGCGCCGCCAGCCAGTCTCCGGCGGTGCAGGCGCGCATGCTGCAATCCGGTGGGCTGTCGCGCTGGACCAGCCCGGAGGACACCATGGCCCGTGCCCTGCGGGAACGCCCGATGTGGCGCGAAATGGTGCGGATTTCCGGCGCCAGGGCAGATTGAAGGCGGGCCGAGGGACGTGGCGGCGGGGTGACGACGGATTGCATTGACGCATGGGCTGGGGCGCGCTTGAAGCCGGGCGACCCCGAGGACCCGACCATGCTCAACCGCCGCAGCCTGCTTGCCGCCCCGCTTGCCTTCCCCGCCCTGGCGCAAGCCCAGGGCCAATTCCCGGACCGCCCGGTGCGGGTCATCATTCCCTGGCCGCCGGGTGGGTCCACCGACGTGCTGGCCCGGTTGATCTGCGAGCAGTTCAGCCAGCGGCTGGGGCAGAATTTCGTGCTGGAAAACCGGCCAGGCGCCGGTGGCAATATCGGCATGGACGCGATCGCCAAGGCGGCGCCGGATGGCTACACCCAGGGGCCGGCGACCATCGCCAACCTTTCGGTGGCGCAGTTCCTGTACAGCCGCCTGGCCTTCAACCCCGAGACGGATTTCTCCGTCATCTCCATGCATTGGGAACTGCCCAATGTGCTGGTGGCGCCGGCCAGCTTCACCCCGCCGAACAGCATGCAGGAGTTCATCTCCTGGGCGAAGTCGCGGCCGCGCGGCATCACCTATGGCAGCCCGGGCATTGGCACCACGGCGCATCTTTCGGGCAGCATGTTCTGCGACCGGCTGGGCATTGATGGCGCGCATGTGCCGTTCCGTGGCGCGGCGCAGATCATTCCCGCCATGCTGAGCGGCGACCTGACCTGCGCGCTGGACAACCTGGCCAGCTACCTGCCGGTTATCGCCGAGGGCCGGATGAAGGCCTATGCCGTCACCTCGGCCAATCGCTGGGAGACCCTGCCCAACGTGCCGACCATGGCGGAAGCGGGCGTGCCGAATTTCGTC
>CANFIE010000446.1 GCA_947446625.1 Acetobacteraceae bacterium
AGGTGCTGGGCGGCATGCTGGGCATGAGCGAGGCGGATATCGCCGCGCTGAAGGCCAAGGGGCTGGTGTGATGCCAGAACCCCGCCGGGCCGGGTTGCGGTGGCTTTCGCCACTGGGGTTTTTGGACCTGGCCTGGTGGGAATGGGGGCCGGCGGAGGGCCGGCCCGTGCTGTGCGTGCATGGGCTGACCCGCAATGGGCGCGACTTTGACGTGCTGGCGGCGGCGCTGGCCGCCCAAGGGCGACGCGTGCTGTGCGTGGATTTGCCGGGGCGGGGTGGTTCCGCCCGGCTGGCCAACCCGGCGCTGTATCAGCCGCTGACCTATGTGCAGGCGCTGTCCCACCTGCTGGCGCGGCTGGATGGGCCGGTGGATTGGGTTGGGACGTCTCTGGGCGGCATTTGCGGCATGGCGGTGGCGGCAACGCCGGGCAATGCGGTGGGGCGGCTGGTGCTGAATGATGTCGGTGGCTTCATCCCCAAGGCGGCGATTGCGCGGATCCGCGATTACGTGGGCACCGACCCGGAGTTTGCCGATTTGGCCGGGGTGGCGGCGTATTTGCGCCAGGTGCATGCCGGGTTTGGCGCGCTGAGCGAGGCCCAGTGGCAGGAGATGGCGCGGCATTCGGCCGTGGCGCTGCCGGGCGGCGGCTTTCGCATGAGCTATGACCCGGCCATTGCCGTGCCGATGCGGGCGGTGGAAGCGGCGGATGTGGATATGTGGGTGTATTGGCAGGCGGTGACGGCGCCCACCCTGGTGCTGCGCGGCGCCGAGAGCGACCTGCTGCTGCCCGAGACCGCCGAGCGCATGGCGCAGAAGCCCGGGGTGCGGCTGGAAGTGGTTGCCGGCTGCGGCCATGCGCCGGCCCTGTTGGAGCCGGCGCAGGTTGCGTTGGTGACCAGCTTCCTGGGTTAGAGCACTATGCGCCCTGTTGGGCGCATTTCGTGCTCTATAACCATTTGAAACTAGAGCAAGAAATCCGTTCTGATGATTCCATCAGAATGGATATTGCTCTAGCGTCTGGTCGGCTGCGGCGATTGGGCCGCGAGCCGTGAATCAGCCGCTTGAAGGTCAGAACCCGTAGAGCCGGGCGGGGTTGTCCACCAGGATGGCCTGGCGCTGGGCGGCGTCGGGCGCCCATTCGCCGAGCAGGTTCATCAGGTGGCCGTCATCGGGCACCTGTTCCGGCGTGTGCAGCGAGGGGTGCGGCCAGTCGGTGCCCCAGACGCAGCGGGTGGGGGCGGCGGCGATCATCTGCTGCGCCATGGCCTTCACATCGGCATAGGGATAGCCGGTGGAGGAGCGGTAGCCGCAGAGCTTGGCCCAGGCGCCGCCCTTCAGCAGGCGGATGAAGGCGGCGAAGGCTGGGCTGTTCTCGCCACCCTCGGTGGTTTGGATGCCGGCCATGTGGTCGATGACCACCGGCAGGCCGAGCTTGGGCAGCACATGTTCCAGTGCCAGGATCTGTTCGGCGTGGCAGTAGAATTGCAGGTGCCAGCCGAGCGGACGCAGCTTGGCGGCCAGGGCTTCCAGCTGCTCCAGCGGCGTGCCGTTGCCGGAGACGGCGTTGAAGCGCACGCCACAGGCGCCCTGCTTGGCCATTTCCTGCAATTCGGCCTGGGTGACGTTGTTGTCCACCACCACCACGGCGCGGGTGCGGTGCAGGCCCATGGCGACCGTGGCGTCGAGCGTCACGCGGTTGTCGGTGCCGTAGATGCTGGGCTGCACGATGACGGTGCGGCCGATGCCGACCGACTGGCACATGGCGTCGTACATCGGGGTGGTGGCTTCGGGCGGAGTGTAGCCGCGGCCCGGCGAGAGCGGGTAGCGGTCGAACGGCCCGAAGATGTGCATGTGGCAGTCTGTGGTGTGCGCCGGCGGCCAGAAATTCGGGCGGCTGGTGATCTCACGCGGGCCGGGGCAGGGGCGGGTCATTTTCTTGGCGTTTCCTTGTTTATGAGTTTGGGAGGCTGATTCACGGCTATCGGCGTGTACGCCTCAGCCGATCAGGCTCCGATCAGCCGGCCGCCAGCACGCGCACCGGCGTGCCGGCCTGGAAGGCCTGGATGTTCTCGACCGCCGCGTTGAAATAGACGCGGTAATTCTCCTCGGACACGTAGCCCAGATGCGGCGTCAGCATGGTGTTGGGGGCCGCGAGGATGGGGTGGCCGGGGGGGAGGGGTTCGATGTCGAAGACATCCAGCCCGGCGCCGGCGATGCGGCCTTCCTTAAGGGCGGCGATCAGCGCGGGCTGGTCGATCAATGGGCCACGGCTGGTGTTGATGATGATGGCGCTGTTCTTCATGCGGGCGAGATCAGCCGGGCCGACAATGCCGCGCGAGCGGTCCGACAGGACCAGGTGCAGGGTGAGCACATCGGCCTGCTCCATCAGCTCGTTTTTCGAGACCAGGGTGGCGCCGGCGGCCTCGGCCTTTTCGGCGGTGAGGTTCTGGCTCCAGGCGATGACCTTCATGCCCAGCGCCTGGCCCACCTTGGCGACGCGGGCGCCGAGGTTGCCGAGGCCCATGACGCCGAGCGTCTTGCCTTCCACGGTGTGGCCCAGGCGCGGTTGCCAGATGCCACGGCGGAGGTCGGCTTCGTCCTTCGGCAGGCCGCGGGAGAGGTTGAGGATGAGGCCCCAGGTGATTTCCACCGTGGGGTTGCCGAAGCCGGGCGTGCCGCAGACGGTGATGCCACGCGCGTTGCAGGCGGCGATATCAATGCTGCGGTTGCGCATGCCGGTGGTGATGAGCAGCTTGAGGTTGGGCAGGCGCTCCAGCAGGGCCTGGGTGAAGGCGGTGCGTTCGCGCATGGCGAGGATGGCGTCGAAGGGCGCCAGGCGCTTGGCCAGGGTGTCGAGGTCCGACACCGTATCCTGGAAGACCTGCACGGCCATTTCGCGTTGCAGCGGGCCCCAGCCGGCGAGGGAGAGGGTCTTGCCCTGGTAGTCGTCGAGGATGGCGAGGCGGGTGAGCTTGGTCATGGGGCGTTTCCTTGGGATTTTTCAGGCGAGCACGCGCTGGGCGGCTGCGCGCAGCTTTTCGGGCACCGGCACGGTGCGGGACTGGTCCTGCCGGTCCACATACACATGGACGAAATGGGCTTCGGCGCAGGCCTGCTGTTCGGCATTGCGGAAAATGCCGAGTTCGTAGCGGATGGAGGAGCGGCCGAGCTTGGCCACGCGCAGGCCGCAGGTGAGCTCGTCGGGGTAGCTGAGCGGGGCGAAGTAGCGGCACTGGGTTTCCACCACCAGCCCTACGGCGGGCACGGCGGCCAGGTTCAGCGTGCGGTCGCCATACATGCCGGCTTGCAGCAGGAACTCGGCCACGGCGGTATCAACGTAGCTGTAGTACTGCACGTTGTTGACGTGGCCGAAGACGTCGTTGTCCATCCAGCGCGTGGGCATGGTGGTGAACCAGCGGTAGTCGGCACGGGTGCCGATGTGCTTCTCGCTCATGCCAGGGCTTCGTCCACCAGGCTGTCATCCACGCAGGCTTCGTAGGCGGGGATATGCGTCATGGCGCCGGAGGAGACCATGGCTTCGCCCAGGCGCTGCTGCGCGGCGCGGGGGAAGTGCGGCGTGGCGGGCCAGAGGCCGAGGCCCTGGTAGCGGCTGATGCCGCGGATGCGCTGGGCGAGCGGCACATCGGGGAAGCGCGGGGC
>CANFIE010000447.1 GCA_947446625.1 Acetobacteraceae bacterium
CTCCACATGGGTGAAGCCCATCTCCAGCACGTACGGAATCAGCGCCGCGCTCAGCTCATCCCAGCTGTAGCAACGCCCATCCGGATGCACCCGCCATGACGGCGCATGCACCTCGTAAATCGCCATCGGCAATCGCCGCGCCGGCTGCTTCGCCCGCGCCGCCATCCAGGCCGCATCGCCCCACACATGGCGCGGGTCCGCCACCACGCTGGCATTGGCCGGTCGCAATTCGGCGGCAAAGCCAAAGGGGTCCGCCTTCAGCGGCAGCACCACGCCATCGGCGCCCAGAATCTCATACTTGTAGGCATCGCCCAGCCCCAGCCCGGGCAGGAAAATCTCCCACAGCCCGCTATCCACGCGCTTGCGCATGGCATGGCGCCGGCCATCCCACTGGTTGAAGCCCCCCACCACCGAAACCCGCCGCGCATTCGGCGCCCAAACGGCAAAGCGCACCCCGGCCACGCCCTCATGCTCGCAAGGGTGCGCGCCCAGCCGCTCGGGCAGTCGGGCATGGGTGCCCTCCACCAGCAAATGGTCATCCAGCGGCCCAAGCGTCGGGCCAAACCGGTAGGGGTCCTCGAAGCTCCAGGCATCCGCGCCCCGCGTGGCGCGCAGCGCATAAGGCCCCGGCGGAATCACGCCCTCGAAGAAGCCGGCATCATCCCGCCGCGCCAGCGCCACGCCGCCTGCCGCCAGGGTCTCGGCCCCCGGCACCAGGGCGCGCAGCACCCGCTGCCCTGCCACCACATGCGGCCCCAGCACGGCGAAGGGGTCGCCATGGCGCGCCGCCAGCAGCGCGGCAACCGCCTCGTCGCTGGCGCGCCATTCAGCCACGGGTCACCGCGGCACCGGCACGTTCCATATCTCACGCGCATATTCAGAAATGGTCCGGTCCGAGGAGAACCAGCCCATATGCGCCGTGTTCAGCATGGCCGCCCGATGCCAGGCCGCCGCATCGCTCCAGCGCGTATCCACCCGGCGCTGCTCGGCGTAATAGGCATCGAAATCCGCCGCCACCATGAACCAGTCGGCGCCGCGCAAATCCCCCACCAGGTCGTGGTAGCGCGTCCGGTCATCGGGCGAGAACACGCCGCTCTCAATCGCCTCCAGCACCTCGGCCAGCCGGGCGGAACGTCCAATCGCCTCGGCCCCGTTCAGCCCCTGGGCGCGCCGCGCCGCCACCTGCTCTGTGGTCAGCCCAAAGATATGGAAATTCGCCGCGCCCACATGCTCCAGCATCTCCACATTGGCGCCATCCAGCGTGCCAATGGTCAGCGCGCCATTCAGCGCCAGCTTCATGTTGCCGGTGCCGGAAGCCTCCATCCCCGCCGTGCTGATCTGCTCGGAAAGGTCAGCCGCCGGCACGATCATCTCGGCCAGCGAGACATTGTAGTTCGGCAGGAACACCACCTTCAGCAGGTTGCGCACATTGGGGTCGTTGTTAACCACCCGCGCAATGTCATGCGCCAGCTTGATGATCAGCTTGGCCCGGTGGTAGCTCGCCGCCGCCTTGCCGGCGAAAATCTTCACCCGCGGCACCCAGTTGCGCGTCGGTTCGGCCCGAATGGCGTCATACAGCGCCACCGTCTCCAGCAGGTTCAGCAACTGGCGCTTGTATTCATGAATGCGCTTGATCTGCACATCGAACATCGCCTCGGGGTCGATGCGAATATCCATCTGCTGCCGCACCAGCCCGGCCAGCGCCTGCTTGTTGGCCAGCTTCACCGCGGCAAAGCGCTGCCGAAAGGCGGCGTCGTCAGCCAGCGGAATCAGCGCTTCCAGCACATCGGGCTTGTCCAGCACCTGGGCGCTCACGCCTTCCACCAGCAGCCCGGTCAGCCCCGGGTTGCACTGCTGCAACCAGCGGCGGAAGGTCACGCCGTTGGTCTTGTTCACAATCCGCCCCGGCGCCAGCGTGTTGAAGTCGCTGAACACGGTCTGCTTCAGCAACTCGGTATGCAGCGCCGAAACACCGTTCACCTTGTGCGAGCCAACAAAGGCCAGGTGCCCCATCCGCACCCGCCGGCCATGGTTCTCCTCAATCAAGGAAACCGACGCCATCAGCCGTCCATCATCCGGGTGCGCCGCCCGCACCGAATCCAGATGGTGCGCATTGATCAGGTAGATGATCTGCATGTGGCGCGGCAGCAGCCGCTCCATCAGCGGCACCGGCCAGCTTTCCAGCGCCTCGGGCAGCAGGGTGTGGTTGGTGTAGCTGATGGTGCCCTGCGTAATCGCCCAGGCCTCAGCCCAGGGAATGCCATGCAGGTCCACACAAATCCGCATCAGTTCGGCCACGGCAATGGCCGGGTGGGTGTCGTTCAGCTGAATCGCCACGCGGTCGGGCAGCGAATGCAGGTCGCCATACACGCGCAGATGCCGGCGCACCAAATCCTGCAACGCCGCCGAGGCGAAGAAATATTCCTGCCGCAGCCGCAATTCCTGCCCCGCCGGACTTTCATCGGAAGGGTAGAGCACCTTGCAGATGCTTTCCTGCCGCACCCGGTCGGCCAAGGCGCCGGCATGGTCGCCCACGTTGAAGGCATCCAGCCGCAATGGGTCCACCGCGCGGGCGCACCACAGCCGCAGCGTGTTCACATGCGCACCACGCCAGCCCACAATCGGCGTGTCATAGGCCACGGCCAGCAGCGTCTCCGAGGGATGCCAGGCATGGCGCTGCTCGGTCTCCGAGACCGCCACCGCTTCCACCGTGCCGCCAAAGCCGATGTTGTGCGCAATCTCCGGCCGGGCGAATTCCCAGGGGTTGCCGAAGGTCAGCCAGTCCTCAGGGTATTCGCGCTGCCAGCCCTCGCGGATCAGCTGGCGAAACAGCCCATGCTCATACCGAATGCCATAGCCGAAGGCCGGAATATTCAGGCTCGCCAGGCTTTCCATGAAGCAGGCCGCCAGGCGCCCCAGGCCGCCATTGCCCAGCGCCGCATCCGGCTCGGCCTCGCGCACCGGCTCCAGGTCCAGGCCCAGCAGCTCAAACGCCGCCTTCAGCCCCGGCCCCATGCCCAGGTTGGTATAGGCGTCGCGCAGCAGGCGCCCCACCAGGAATTCCAGCGACAGGTAATAAACCTGCTTGGTCCCGGTCTCGTAGGCGTCGCGCGTGTCGGCCAGCCAGCGCGGCACCACCTGGTCCCGCACCACCAGCGCGGTGGCCATGAACCAGTCGCGCTCGCGGGCGCCCTCGCGGCTTTTGCCCATTTCAAAGGTCAGCTTGCGCAGAATCGCATCGCGCAACGTCTCGGCGTCACAGACCGGCTTCATGTTGGTATCCATGGATCAGATTTGCCCTTCCGTGCTGCGCCGCACAAATACACCACAGCGCCGAGACGATTAGAAGCGTCCCTGTCGCTGCACCCGTGCGGCGCGCCCGGCAGCCTGCCCATGAAATCCCACAAAATTCCTTGCCGGCGCCTATTCCGCCGCCACCATTTCCCCCACCGGCTGGGCCACCGGCGCCTGGCCGCGCCGCAGCGCCAGCCCGTACAACGCAGGCACCACCAGCAGGGTTGCCACCGTGCCCAGCGTCAGCCCGCCAATCATCGCCACCGCCATCGGCCCCCAGAACACGCTCAGCGTCAGCGGAATGAAGGCCAGCACCGCCGCCAGCGCCGTCAGCACCACGGGCCTGGCCCGGCGCACCGTGC
>CANFIE010000448.1 GCA_947446625.1 Acetobacteraceae bacterium
CTATATAAGCGGCCGATTCACGGCCTGCGGCGCTGCCGCCTTGGCCGATCAGACGCTATATAAGCGGCTGATTCACGGCCTGCGGCGCTGCCGCCTTGGCCGATCAGACGCTAAATCTTCAGCGAGCCAGCCCGCGCCTGCAGGTAGCGGGCCTGAATGGCGCTCCAGTCCAACACGTTCCACCAGGCTTCCAGATAGGCCGGGCGGCGGTTCTGGTACTTCAGGTAATAGGCGTGCTCCCACACGTCATTGCCAAACAGTGCGTGCTGGCCATCCATCAGCGGCGTGTCCTGGTTCGGCTTGCTCACAATGGCCAGCTTGCCGGTACGGTCCACGCTCACAAACACCCAGCCCGAGCCAAACACGCGCGCACCGGCACCGTTGAAGTCAGCCTTCAACTTGTCGAAGCCGCCAAGGTCACGGGTGATGGCGCCGGCCAGCTCGCCGCCCGGCGCGCCGCCGCTGCCGCCCATGATCTGCCAGAACATGGCGTGGTTGGCATGGCCGCCGCCGCTGTTGCGCAGCACGGTACGGATGCTCTCGGGCATCTCGCCCAACCGGGCCAGAATCTGTTCCAGCGGCATGGCGGCCACCTGGGCGTGGTCCTTCACCGCGTTGTTGATGTTGGCCACATAGGCGGCGTGGTGCCGGCCATGGTGGATTTCCATGGTCTGGGCATCGATATGCGGCTCGTTCTTGCCGAAGGCATAGGGCAGCGCCGGCAGGGTAAACGGCCCGCTGGGCGCGGCGGCCTGGGCCAGCGCCCGGCGCGGGCTGGCAAACACAGTGGCGGCAAGGCCGGCGCCGGCCAGCAGCAGGCCGCGGCGATTCATCGCAGACATGGATTTCTCTCCCTGGGGCAATAGCCACCCACATAGGGTGTAACGCGCCGGGCGAAAGGATAATTCAGGCCGGGAACACCAAAGCGTGAGCCGTATTCCACGCCACGGCACAGGGCTCGCCCAGGGCGGGCAGGCGCAGCCCGGCGGCGCGGCGGGCCAGCAGCGTGGCGCCACCGGCCAGCGCCAGACGCAGCCGCACCTGGCCACCCTGGAACACCGCCTCCACCAGCGTCGCGGCCAGCGCGCCCTCGCCCATGCTGGCGGGGTCCACCGCCGCCACGGCCAGGGCCTCGGGCCGCAGCATCACCTGGCAGCGGGCGCCGGCCGGCAGCGGGGTGGCGAACATCGCCTCCACCACGGCGCCGGCTTCCAGCCTAATCCGGCCTTCATCGTCAAAGGCTTCCAGCACCGTGCCGGGCAGGAAATTGGCCTCGCCGGTCAGCGCCGCCACCCGGGCATCGGCGGGGCGGGCATACAGCGCCGCCGGGGTGCCGGCCTGCAGCAACTGGCCCTGGTGCAGCGCCGCAAGCCGATGCGCCGCACTCAGCGCCGCCGGGGCGCGGGCTGTGGCCAGCACCACGGGCGGGCCAAGCTCGCGCAGCCGCAGCGCCAGCGCCTCGGCCTCGGCGGCGCCCAGGGCGGCAAAGGGTTCCTGCAACAACAGCGCGCCGGGCTGCTGCGCCAGGGCGCGGGCCAGCGCCACCCGCCCGGCCTGCGCCGGAGAAAGCCGGCTGGCGGCGCGCTGGGCCAGGGGTTCCAACTCCAGCGCGGCCAGGGCGGCGGCCAGCCGGGCCGGGCGCTCGGCGGCGGGGCAGCGCAGCGGCCAGACAATATTCTCGGCCACGCTCAACGCCGGAAACAGCCCCGGCTCACCCAGCACCGTGGCCAGGCCGCGCCTGTGGGGCGGCAGGGCGGTCAACTCACGCTCGCCCAGCCAAAGCCGGTTGGTGGCGGGGGCAAAGCCGGCCAGGGCCAGCAGCGCGGCCTCGGCGCCCAGGCCCAGCAGGGCCAGCACCTGCCCCGGTTGCAGGGGAGGGTCCAACCCCTCAATGCGCAGCGCCGCCGCTTCCATGCCCATGCCCTGGCTGTTGCCGGCTGATTGCTCGGCGCTGGCGCGGCGCAAGTCAACGCCGGGGTTGGCGCCCTGGGGTTGCTGTGCCGCCGCCAAGCGGCTACGCGGCTGGGCGCCAAACCGGGGAGACGCCGCATGTCCGAGACCGCCGAGCCCAGCATCATCGCCCGCATCGAGGGCGCCGCCGGCACCCTGCTGATGAACCGCCCCAAGGCGCTGAACGCCCTGGATCTGGCGATGATCCGCGCCTTTCAAAGCGCGCTGGACGCCTGGAAGAATGACGCGGCGGTAAAGCTGGTGCTGCTGGAAGGCGCTGGCGGCAAGGCGTTCTGCGCCGGCGGCGATGTACGCGGCATCCGCCAATTCGCCATTGATGGCGACAAGGCCAGCGTGGAAGCCTTCTTCGCCGAGGAATACGCGGTCAACGCCGGCATCGCCCGCTTCGGCAAGCCCTGGCTGAGCCTGATGGACGGCGTGTGCATGGGCGGCGGCATTGGCGTGGCGGTGCATAACGGCCCGCGGGTGGTGACGGAACACGCCCTGCTGGCCATGCCGGAAACCGCCATCGCGCTGTTCCCCGATGTGGGCACCAGCTACATCCTGCCGCGCATTCCCGGCGAGATTGGCACCTGGCTGGCGCTGACCGGCGCGCGCTTCAAGGGCGCCGACGCCGTGCATGCCGGCCTGGCCAGCCATTACGTGCTGCGCGAAAACCTGCCGGCGCTGCGCGAAGCCCTGCTGGCCGGCGATGCCAGCGTGGTGGAGACGTTTGCCGCGCCGCTGCCGGAAGCCAGCTTCCACGCGCATCGCGCCGCCATTCAGCGCTGCTTCAGCCATAACAGCATGGCCGAGATCATGGCCGCGTTGGCCGCCGAGGGCACGGAATGGGCGGCGGAACAGGCCAAGGTGTTGCGCCGCATGTCACCCACCAGCCTGTGCGTTTCGCTGGAACTGGTGCGGCGCGGTGCCGGCGCCTCGCTGGACGAATGCCTGGAGATGGAGCTGGCGCTGACCCGCACCGTGGTGCACCAGCACCCCGATTTCCGCGAGGGCGTGCGCGCCGTACTGGTGGACAAGGGCAACCCGCCGGCCAGCTGGAACCCGGCGCGGATTGAGGATGTGGATGCCGGCGCGATTGCGGCGATGTTTGCGGGCTGAAGGCTGCGGGCTGGGGCGGTGCTAGAGCAATATCCGTTCTGATGGAATCATCAGAACGGATTTCTTGCTCTAGTATCAAATAGTTATAGAGCACGAAATGCGCCCGTCAGGGCGCATAGTGCTCTAACGCCCCAACACCACCAGCACCACGCCGCACACCACAATCAGCGACCCCACCACATCGGCCTGCTTCAGCTTCTCTTGCAAATAAAAGCGGCTGAACAGCAGGGTGAACAGAATCTCCACCTGCCCCACGGCGCGCACCAGCGCCACCGGGGCGGTGGCGAAGCCGATGAACCAGCAGCTGCTGCCACTGGCCGAAAGCGCGCCCACCCAGGCGCTGTCGCGCCAGCTGGCAAATACCTTCCGCACCTCGGCCGGTTCGCGCCACAGCAGGTAGCTGCCCTGCAACACGGTCTGCATGCCGTTCATGATGAACAGCGTCACCAGCGCCCCCAGCACCGGCGATTCCGTGCCCAGCTGCAAATTCGCGCCCTTGATCAGCACGCTGGCCAGGCCGAAGCCGAAGCCCGCCGCCAGGCCGCACAGCGCCGCCGGCTGGAAGGTGGCCGCCAGCAC
>CANFIE010000449.1 GCA_947446625.1 Acetobacteraceae bacterium
AATCCAGCACATAGATCAACTCGGCATCGCGCATGCCGGGGTCGCGGGCGAAATGGCCAACCTGGAACCGCACGAAGCGCAGGTTGCGATACAGCGGCACCACCACCGAAACCGCCGGTTTGGCGGCGGGCGTGCCGATCCGCACCACCTCCGGCGCGCTGCGCCCGGCCAGGAAGGCGGCGTGTACCCGGCTGATGGCCGGCACGATGCAATCATCCAGCATCGATTCGGTCAGAGCGTTGACCGGCACGGCCGAGAGCATGGCGTCGCGCGCCTGGTGCGGCGGCAGCAGGCCGGGCGGGGCCAGCAGGTCCAGCTTCTCACCGGTGCGCAGGGTGAGCCGCATGGTCCATTGCGCCTGGGGCAGCCGGGTGGCCTCCGGCAGCCAAGCGACGAATCCAGGCCGGGGGCTGGCCGCGCCATGGGGGGCCTGGTGGAAGCTTTTGGTCACATCCGGGCGGGGCAGGCTGTGGCGCAGCGCGGCGGGCAGCACTTCCTCCTGGAAGGCCGAGCGCAGATGCACCGATTCGATCAGCTCCAGCGGGTCGCGCAGCCAGCCGCGCAGGAACAGGCCGCCGCCATGGTCATCCACCGCCTGCTCCAGCGCGCCGCCCACCGGGCGCTGCGGGTCGGCCATCACCTTCGGGGATTCGGTAGGGGTTAGCGCCGCCATGGCGCGGAGTTGCCGGGCGGCGCGAGGGTCGGCGTTGTTGGCTTGCGCCAGCTCCGCCAGGCCGACTCGGTAGAGCGCGCCGGCCTCACCCTGGCGGCCAAGCATTTCGGCCAGGGCGGGGGTGGCGCTGGTGGCGGCGCCAAGGCGCATGGGGGCCGTGGCGCCGGGCAGCAGCAGCATGGCATCGGATGGGCCGCGTTCCAGCAGCAGCGCCTGGCCGGAACGCGAGGCCGCCGAGGCGATTCGCTCGGGCGTGAGCAGATAGGCCGACTGGGTGCCGCTGGCCGGGGGCAGCGGCCAGAGCGCCAGGGCAGAGCCGCAAATGGCCAGGGGCGGGGTTGCCGGCAGGGCGGCCGCCATGGCCAGGGCGTGGCAGGTGGCGGCCAATTCGGCATCGGCCCGGGCGCGCAGGCTGCCGAGCGCCCGGTTGGCAATGAAATGCAGCAGCGTGAGCAGTGCGGCGGGGGAATCGGTGCCCAGCAGCTCGGCCGCCTGGGCGGTGGGATGCAGGGTGAAGGCGGCCAGGGCTGCATGCGCCAGCGCGAGGCGGAGTTGGCCGCCCGCGGCCAGGCCTGGCTGTTGCCGAACAAGCAGCAACACGCGGCCGCCTTGGTCTGGCTTCATGGGCAGCAATGCCATGGGGGCCAGCAGTGGCCCAGCCTGGGTGGCGAATTCCGCCTCCGAGACGTTCATGTCTGGTGGCAGGGGCAGGGTGATGAGGGCGACGCGCGGGGAGAGTTGCAGCATGGCCGCCGCAGGCAGGGAGCCAGCCTGGGCGGGGGTGGCGACGCCATGCGGTTGCGTGTCCAGCGTTGCCTCCCGTTATGCAGGGCCGTGTTGATTGCGGCGGTGCGGTGGCCCAGCCGGCCTGTTACCATGGCTTGGCATTGGTTAACCCACCGCGCAAGCCGGGCGGAGTTCAATTCAACGGGGGGACGGACATGAAAAACCCTCCGCGCCGTTGCCGGCGGGAGGGCTTCCGGGAGCGATACGGCTCAGATGACCTTGATGTAGAGGTCCTGATTGAGCGTCAGCTCGGCCAGGGTGATGCCGCTGATCTTGATGATATCGGTACCCAGGGCGATTTTGACGCCGGTGCCGGAGACCGTGGCATGGCTGATGATGTCGCTGACCGACGTGACACTGACGCCACCACCGTAGGTACCAGCGGCAAACAGCAGAGAGTCCGTGCCTGCCGCGTTGCCGTCAACCTGGAAATCGGTGATCAGGTCGCTGCCGAAGCCAGCCGAGAACTCGAAACTGTCATTGCCGGCGCCACCAGCCATTGTGGAGCTCTGGCCGCTGATCAGTACGTCGTTGCCGGCATCACCGCTCATCTTGGCGCCCAGGGAGAACCGGCCATCGAGCCGGTCATCGCCGTCGCCACCGAGGACCGTATCGCCGTTGCCGGCAAACACCGTATCATTGCCCTGCAGCGTGGCAATCTTGCTGGAATGACCGGTTCGGTCATCGACCAGATCGTCGCCGCCAGCGCCGTTCACCGTGTTGGCGCCACCGGAGATGGTGACATTGGTGGTGCCGGTACCGCTGGACTGGATCAGGTTCTGGTTGCCGTCGACAGTGGCCGTGTTGTCGCCAGTGCCGAGAGAGATGGTGTTGAGACTGCCGCCCACCGCAACGGTATCGTTGCCCGAACCACCGTAAACCGAAGTGCTGGCAGCATCCGTGATACTGACGTCGACGCTGCCGGTCTGCGCGAAGATGATGGAATCCGAGATGCCAGAGCCCGAGATGGAGTCTGACCCACTGCCTGACCCAGAACCGGCAGTGAGGTTCAGGATTGCGCCCGCAGCACCCGCTATCGTTACATCCTGGCTACCGCCGCCGAGGTCGACCACGACTGGCGGTGCGCCTGTACCGGATCCTCCTGGGATGGTGGCCATGACAAATCTCCTAAACGCGGTGCGGCAGATCGGCCTGCGTTAGAGCTTCATTAACAATCACATTCCCCCAGGTCAACGCGGATGAGCGGTCCGCGACAACTCATTACATACAGCCGAGGCAGGCAAGCCATTGCTAAGGAGGGATTTTTTGCAAACTGCTGCAATGCACCATCGTTCACGTCTCTGTGACGAAAGCTTACGCAAACATGACAGCGCTGCCGGAGGGATAGGGCGCAACGTGTAAAAAAATGATTTCAAATTAATGAGTTACGACGCGTGGCTGGGTGCATTTTTCCTGTTTCGAAATGCATGCGGGCGTCTGCGGCGAAGGTGAATACAAAATGAGACTGCGGCGCTCCTTCTCTCAGAGATTCAAACGCCCTATTAACCCATATGAATTTGTATGAACGGGCGCCGCCTGCGGTGCCCTTCGTCGATCAGAACGGAGGCCGCAGTTCATGCCCATCACCTATGTCGCAAGCAGCAACGGCCAGCTGATTCTCGTCAACGCCTCCGGTATCGATACGATAACCGCCGGGTTGGATATCGGCACCGGCCTCCCGTTCACGAATGTTGGGGTGGATTTCGGCGGCCCATTATCCGCGATCGGCGGCCTGACGGTTACGCTGTTCGACACCAGCCCGCTTGGCCTGACCGCCACCGTGACGGGCGGTGAGACCGCCGACATCATCAATATCAACGATATCAGGGGTTCAAGCGCCAACGACACCTTCCTGGTCTCGTCCAGCACCGGCAGCGCCTTCTTGGTTCAGGGCGGCAGCGGCATCGATACGCTGAGCTTTGCCAACTTCGGTGCCGCCGTGGCGGTGGATGTGACCGCGGGCACGTCGAGCGATGGCGTGGCCAGCTTCAGCGGGTTTGAAGTTTTTGTCGGCTCGGACTTCGCTGACAGCTTCACCGCCACGGGGCCCGGGCTGTTCACCATCCTGTCCAGCGATGGTGGCGACAACTACGATCTGGGCGGCTTCGGCACGCTGAGCTACGCCAACCAGAGCACGGCGCTGCTGGTGGATATCGGCAATGGCCAGGTGACCGGCAAG
>CANFIE010000450.1 GCA_947446625.1 Acetobacteraceae bacterium
CGAAGAGGCCGCGTGCCTCGGCCAGATAGAAGGGCGCGTAGAACAGGGCGCGGAACGGCTCGAGCAGGGTGATCTTGGCCAAGGCGGGATTCCTCATGGGGCGGGCGGGGCGGATATTGCGGCCATGGGGCGGTGGCGCCAAGCCGGTGCATTCAGGCTTCGCCCGGCCCGGCGCGGCGGGTATAGCTGGCGGCCGGACCGAGTGGCTCCCCCGAGTCGCGCGGGCCGGAATGGTTGCCTGCCCTTTTCCCCCCCATCTGGCCTGCATGGGCCCGAGAGCGCCTTGACCCAGCAAAGCCTGCCCGAAACCTTCCGACTGCGCGCCAGCAACTTCAACCTGCTGGTGCTGCGCCTGCTGGACCCGCGCCCGGATGCCGTGCTGCCGAGCCTGAGCGACCAATTCCGCCGGGCGCCAGGGTTTTTGCGCTTTGCGCCGATTGTGGTGGGGCTGAGCGATTTGGTGGCGGCGCCGGAGGAAGTGGATTTCCGTGGGCTGATCGAGGGGCTGCACGCGCTGGAGATTGTGCCGGTGGGCACCACGGGCGGCAGCCCGGCCATGCGGCAGGCGGCGCAGGCGGCGGGGTTGCCGCCGTTGCGGACCTCGGGCGGCAAGGATGAGGACGGCCCGGTGGAGCAGGCCCGGCCCCAGGCCCAGGCGCAGGTACAGCCCGTGGCGGTGGCGGCAGCGCCTGCCCCGGCGGCGCCGGTGGTTGATTTCCGGGGTACGGGCCGGGCGGCGATGCTGGTGACCGACCCGGTGCGGGCCGGGCAGCGGATTTATGCCGAGGGCGCCGACATGGTGGTGACCACCACGGTGAATCCGGGGGCCGAGGTGTTGGCCGACGGCAATATTCATGTGTACGGCGCGTTGCGGGGCCGGGCGATTGCCGGCGCGCAGGGCGATACATCGGCGCGGGTATTTGCGCTGAACTTCGACCCCGAGCTGATTGCCATTGCGGGCTATTACGCGGTGCGCGACGGGCTGGGGCATGCGCCCATTGGCAAGCCGGTGCAGACCCGGCTTGAGGGCGAAGAGATGCGTTTCGAGAAACTGGGGTGAGGGGACTTCTCCATGGCTGAGGTTATCGTCGTCACCTCCGGCAAGGGTGGCGTGGGCAAGACCACCACCAGCGCGGCTTTCGCGACCGGCCTGGCACAGCGCAACAAGAAGACGGTGGTCATCGACTTCGATGTTGGCCTGCGCAATTTGGACCTGATCATGGGTGTGGAACGCCGCGTGGTGTTCGACATTGTGAACGTGATTCAGGGTGAGGCGCGGCTGAACCAGGCGCTGATCCGCGACAAGCGGGTGGATACGCTGAGCATTCTGCCGGCCAGCCAGACGCGGGACAAGGACGCGCTGACCAAGGAAGGCGTGCAGCAGATCATCGAGGAGTTGTCGAAGGAGTTCGACTACATCCTGTGCGACAGCCCGGCCGGGATTGAGAAGGGCGCGCTGCTGGCGCTGTACTTTGCCGACCAGGCGATTGTGGTGACCAACCCGGAAGTGAGCAGCGTGCGCGACAGCGACCGCATTCTGGGTGTGCTGCAAAGCAAGAGCAAGCGCGCCGAGGACAAGCGCGAGAAGGTGAAGGAACACCTGTTGGTGACGCGTTACGACCCGGGCCGGGTGGAGCGCGGCGAGATGCTGAAGCTGGATGATATTCAGGAAATTCTGGCGATTCCGCTGCTGGGCGTGATTCCTGAGAGCGAATCCGTGCTTCGGGCTTCAAATACAGGTATGCCGGTAATCCTTGATCCTGAGAGCACCGCTGGCCAGGCGTACAAGGATACGGTCGGGCGATTCCTGGGTGAGAACCTGCCGCACCGGTTCCTTGATCCGGCGAAGAAGGGGGGGCTCTTCAAGCGGCTGTTTGGCGGGAGGACCGCATGAGTTGGCTTGACCTGTTTCGCAGCACGCGCAAGCCCCCGGCAAGTGCCGGGCTGGCCCGCGAACGACTGCAGATTGTGCTGGCGCATGAGCGCATTGGCCGCACCCGGGAAGATTTTCTGCCGAAGTTGCAGGCCGAACTGGTGGCCGTGGTGGCGCGCTACGTGGCCATAGACCCCGGTCGGGTGGTGGTGAATGTGGACCGGGGGGGCGATATGTCGACCCTGGCGATTGAGATTGAGCTGCCGGGCGCGGGTGGGCCTGCCCGGCGCTGAAGTTTGGCCGGGCCATTGCCCGGCGCGGCGCGGTGGCGCCCAGGCCGCGCCGTTTGCCAGCAGGTGATGATGACGGCGGCGGAGCCCGAGGCTGCGGTGCGGGCCATGGCCTGAGCGGCGGTAGGGGGTAGAGTGCATGGTGGGACGAGAGGCAGCGGCAGAGGGCTTTCTGGCCTGGCTGGGCGGACTGGCGGCACCAGGGGCGGTGGCGGCGCTGCTGGACCATGGGCTGCGCTTTGTGGATATCGACGCGCCGGGTTTTGCGCCGGAGGATGCGGCGCTGGCCGGACTGGCGCCGGGCTTCGGCGCGCTGCTGGGCCAGGGCTATGGCGCCTATGCCGCGGCGCATCGGGCGGCCTTGCTGGCGCGGCGGCCCGGGCTGGAGCCAGTGCCGACCGGGCGGATGCTGGATGTGGCCTATACCCTGGCGGCGCGGGCCAAGCTGGTGCTGTGCCCGTTCAGCGGCGAATGGGTGGAGACCGGTGCCAGCCTGGGGACCGAGGCCTATTGGCACGGCGTGGACGGGCGGGCGGTGCTGGTGTGCCAGTTCAGCGAACCGATCTTTCCGAATTTCGACACGGTATGGGTGCTGCCCGACCAGGGCCTGGTGCTGTTTGCCAGCAGCCAGGTGCCGAACCACTATGTGCGGTACTTGCTGGGCGAATTGCTGGGTTCGCTGGCGGCGGCACCAGGGCAGGCGGCCACCATTTTGCAGCGCGGCGCGGCGGCAGCCACTGGCCTGGTTGAACTGAATGCGCCGCATTTTGGGCATTACGTCTGGAACAATGTCTCGGCGCTGGGCGGGTTGCTGGGGCCGGGCGCGCTGGCGCCCGATTTTCATGTGAGCCGGCCTGGCGCCTGCTTTTTTGCCCCGGTTACCGAGTTGCTGCCGGAACTTTCCAGGCAGCCGCAATTCCAGGTGGGGCTGGAGCCGGAGATGCTGGCCCTGGCGGCGGAACAGCAGGCTGTGCTGGCCTTTGGCAAGGATATGGAGATTTCCAGCGCCATTGCCGGGCGTGTGCTGGGCTGGGCGACGCGGACCTGCCCGCCGGCGGGGCTGGCCATGCTGCGGCAGTTGCGGGCGGCGCCGGGGCCGCTGGTGCTGCTGGGGCTGCGGCTGGGCAACCGCGCCTGGCTGGAACAGGCCGAGGGGCTGGTGGCGCTGGCCGAGGCGCTGGCAGCGCGGCCCGGTGGCGCCAGCTTTGTGCTGGACGGGATGGTTGGCGGCGTGCCGATGGGGTGGACGCATCAACTGATGTCGCTGGATGCCGAAATGGCACTGGCGGCGCAGGTGATGGCGGGAATCCGGCGCTTTGCGCCCTGTGAGAGCGTGGTGGGCGCCAGCATGGCTGAGAGCCTGGTGGCTTGCGACCTTTGCGATATCTTCGTGGCACCGGGTGGCTCGGGCTTGGCGCGCTACAAATGGCTGGCCAACAAGCCGGGGGTACTGCTGTCCAACCGGGTAG
>CANFIE010000451.1 GCA_947446625.1 Acetobacteraceae bacterium
CCCGGCTGCTGCTGGCGCTGTGCACGCGTGAGGCACCGCAGCTGCTGATCCTGGATGAGCCGACCAACCACCTGGACATCGACGCCCGTGACGCCTTGGTTAAGGCGCTGGCCGCCTATAACGGCGCGGTCATCCTTATCAGCCACGACCCGCAGATGGTGGAGCTGGTTGCCGACCGGCTCTGGCTGGTGGGCGGCGGCAAGGTGACCAATTTCGACGGCGACCTGGACGACTACCGCGCCCTGCTGGGTGGCGGCGGCCGCAAGGCTTCCCGCCCGCAGGAACCCGGCGGCCCGGCCCGCAATGCCGACCGCAAGGGCAGGGTGGAAAACCGTGCCGCCCTGGCGCCGCTGAAGGACCGGCTGAAGCAGCTGGAAGCGCAGATCGCCAAGCTGACCGAGGAAGCCATGACCATCGACAAGGCGCTGGCCGACCCCCGGCTTTACGCCAACAACAAGACCGACCTGGTGAACCGCGCCACCGCCCGGCGCGCCGCCATCGGCAAGATCCTGCCGCCGCTGGAAAACGAGTGGCTGGAGCTGACCGAAAAGCTGGAGATGGCATAGCGCCTGATCGGCCGAGGCGCTTGCGCCGCTGGCCGTGAATCAGTCGCTCAAGCTGCCTGATCGGCCGAGGCGCTTGCGCCGTGGGCCGTGAATCAGTCGCTACTCTCTATCGCTTTTCCACCGCCACCAGCAGGCAGCCCGGCCGGGCGGTGTGGATGTTGATGAACCGCACCCTTGGGTCTGCCAGGGCACGGTTCAGCAGCGGCCCGGCCTCGGCGCCAGCGGCAATGCCGCCCAGGTCATACAGGCACATTTCCGCCGCGTCGTAGGACCGCACGGAGACGATGGCGTTCACCAGCACGCTGGGCGGCAGCACATTCTCGGCGACAAAGCGCGGGCAGGCGCTTTCGTGCAGGAAAATCGGGCTCGGCGTCCAATACACTCCCTGCGGATGCGGCAGGTTGTAGCTGCCCAGCAGCATCACCTCGCCTTCGGCACCCAGTTGCAGGCAGTGCCGGCAAGGAAAGCCCGGGCCATCCACCACCCGCCGATGCAGCGCCTGGCCCCGGTCATCCTGGCCAGTGGCGCGCCAGCGCGCGGCGGTTTCGGTGGCAATGGCAACGCAGCGAAAGGCGGGCATGGCGGGCTTCCTGGGCATGTGCCGGCCTTGTGCCATGCCCGGCCGGTACGCGCCTGCCGCTGGTTGCGCTGGCCTACTCCATCTTCAGCCCCAGCTCCTGCACGGTGCGGCGCTCCTCGGCGAATTGCTCGACGGCGAAGGCAGTATAGTCGGCGGTGTTCATGTAGCGCTGCGGCATATCGAAGCGGTTCAGCACCGCCAGATGCGCCGGGTCGTCCAGCGCATCCTTGAAGGCATCGTGCAGCACCCGCACCACGCCGGGGTCCATGCCGCGCGGGCCGACAATGCCGTAGGTGCTCTCGCCCAATACGTCGTAGCCCAGTTCGCGAAAGGTCGGCACGTCTGGGAAGCGCGCGGCGCGCTCGGTCATCCACACCGCCAGCGGGCGCACCCGCCCCTCAATCGCCATGTCGGACCACGCGCTGGTTTCCGCCGAGAAGTGGATATCCCCGGCCAGCAGCGCATGCAGGTTGGGCGAGGCGCCGCGAAACGGCACCGGCACCCACTCAATCCCGGCCTGGCGGGCAAAGCGCTGCAACTGCACCTCGGTGGTATTGGCCCCCGGCGTGCCGTAGCTGATCTTGCCCGGGTTGGCGCGGGCATAGGTCACCAGCTCGCCCAGGGTTTTCCAGGGCGCGTCGGGCCGCACCACCACGCCGCCCATATAGCCCACCAGCCGGATCACCCAGGTGAAGTCGCTCAGCGTGTCCCAATTCGGCCGCGCCTGCATGGCTGGCAGCCGGAAGGTGCCGTTGGGCACCTGAGACAGCATGTAGCCATCGGGCCTGGCTTCCCGCGCCACCTGTTGCACCCCCAGCGTGCCGGAGGCGCCGGGCTTGTTCTCCACAATCACCTGCACGCCCAGGCGGCGGCCGGCGGCCTCGCAAATGGCCCGCATCTGAATGTCGGTGGCGCCGCCCGGGGTCCAGCCCACCAGCATGCGGATCGAGCGGTCGGGGAAGCGGCCCGCCGGTTGCGCCAGGGCTGGTTGCGCCAGGGCCGGCGAGGCGAAGGGCAGGGCCAGCAGGCCACGCCGTGGCAGCCTCACAGCCGTATGCCCAGCCGCCGCACCAGCGGTTCCTCCGCCGCCATGGTCTTGCGCACTTCCTCGGTATAGTCGGCCAGCCCGGCATACATCACCGGCATGTCCAGCCGTTGCAGCGCCGCCAGGTGCAGCGGGTCGTGCAGCGCCTCCTTGAACACGTCATGCAGCGCGCGGGCGATGCCGGGGTCCATGTTCTTCGGCCCGCCAATGCCGTAGGGCGAAACGCTGACGATATCGAAGCCGTATTCCTTCAGCGTCTTCACCGTGGGGAAGCGCCGGGCGCGTTCGGCGCCCCAGGTACACAGCAGCCGCATCCGGCCACTTTCCACCAGTTCCGCCCAGCCGGAACTGTCGGCGGTGGCGTGGATGGTGCCAGCCAGCAGCGCCTGGGCATTCTCCGCCACGCCACGGAACGGCACATGCGTCCATTCAATGCCGCGCTCCAGCGCAATCTGCTCCATGGTCAGATGCAGCGAGCCACCCACCCCTGGCGAGCCGTAATTCACCGTGCCGGGATGCGCCTTGGCATAGGCCAGGAACTGGTCGAAATCCTGCCACGGGCTGTCGGCCCGCACCGCCACGCCAAACAGGTAGCCGGTGCACTGGATCAACCAGGTGAAGTCGGTCAGCGGGTTCCAGCCCGGGCGCTGCTGCATCATCGGGTAGCGCAGCGTGGTCACGGTCATGGTGGCCAGGGAATAGCCATCCGGCCGCTCGTTCAGCATGGCCTGGGCGCCCAGCGTGCCACCGGCACCGCCCCGGTTCTCCACCACCACCGGCTGGCCAAAGCGGCGCCCAGCTGCTTCCGCCAGGGCGCGCATCTGGATATCGGTGGTGCCGCCGGCGCCGAACGGCACAATCAGCTTGATAGGCCGGTCCGGAAAGCGGCTTTGAGCCAAGGCTGGGGCAGCAATCGGGGCGGCAAGCACCGAGCCCAGCAGGGCCCGGCGTGGCAGGACAAGGCGCATCGGTCGTTCTCCCGGCGGCCGATCTATCGCCGGCGCGCCCGGGTGGCAGCATCAACCCAAGCCGGGCCGGGCCGCAACTACTCGATGCGGGTGCCCAGCAGGCGGAACATCTCGCGGTCCTCGGCGAATTGGCGCTGGGCGAAGGCGGTGTAGCCGGCGCTGTCCATGTGCAGCAGCGGCATGTCCAGTCGCTCCAGCACCGCCAGATGGGCGGGGTCGTGCAGCGCGCCGTTCAGGGTTTCATGCAGCGCCAGCACCAGGGCCGGGTCCATGCCGCGCGGCCCGGCCAGCCCGTAGGGCGAGGTACTGACGATATCCAGCCCGGATTCCCGCAGCGTCGGCACATCGGCGAAGCGCGGCGCGCGTTCCGCCCCCCAGGTGCACAGCAGCCGCAGCGAACCCTGGCGCACCTGGGCTGACCACACGCTGCTGGCCGCCGCCGCGTCAATCTGCCC
>CANFIE010000452.1 GCA_947446625.1 Acetobacteraceae bacterium
ACCCGCAGGCCGAGCGCTTTTACTTGTGCCTCCAGGTCTCCGGCGTGGTCCAGTACGTGGTGGGCGCCCAGGTCCAGGCACCATTGCCGGGTCTCGGGGCGGGAGGCGGTGGCCAGCACGGTCAGCCCGGTGAGTTGGCGGGCCAGCTGGATGGCCATGGAGCCGACGCCACCGGCACCACCGATGAGCAGCACCGCCTCCCCCGGGCGCGGGTCGGGGCTGAGCGGAATGCCCAGGCGGTCGAACAGGGCCTCGCCAGCCGTGAGGCTGGTGAGCGGCAGGGCGGCAGCCTGGGCGAAGGACAGCGTCTCGGGCTTGTTGCCGACAATGCGCTCATCCACCAATTGCAGCGCGGCATTGCTGCCGGGGCGGGAGATGAGCCCGGCGTAGAACACCGCGTCGCCCGGCTGGAACAGGGTGCATTGCGGCCCCACGGCGCGGACAATGCCGGCCGCGTCAAACCCCAGCACGCGGGGCTTGCCCTTGGGGTCCGCCGCCTGGCGCTGCTTGGTATCAACCGGGTTCACCGAAACGGCGCGCACTTCCACCAGCAGGTCATGCCCGCGGGGCGCGGCGGGCTCCGGCAGGTCCAGCTCCACAAAAGCCTCGGCATGGTCGGCCGGATGGCAGGCGGTAAAGGCAATGGCACGCATGCGGTTCGTTTCCCTCAACTGGGTGCCACACTGGCCGGGTTTTTCCGGTTTTGACAGGCTGGCGCCCACGGCCCTATTTTGCCCCGGGTTTTCGCAGGCGCGAAGCGGCCCGGGTTCGGGCCGGGTCGGCCTTCCTCCCGGCGGCGCGTCCGCGCTCCCGTCACACGGCAACAGATTCAGGAAACGGCAGAGACGATGAAGCTGCTCGTCCCGGTTAAGCGGGTGGTCGACTACAACGTGAAGGTTCGCGTCAAGGCGGATGGCACGGGTGTGGAAACCGCGAACGTCAAAATGTCCATGAACCCGTTCGATGAGATCGGGGTTGAGGAAGCGGTGCGCCTGAAGGAGAAGGGCATCGCGACCGAAATCGTCGCCATCTCCTGCGGCCCGGCGGCCTGCGCGGAACAAATCCGCACCGCCCTGGCCATGGGTGCCGACCGCGGTATTCTGGTGGAGCATGACGGCGTGCTGGAGCCGCTGGCGGTGGCCAAGCTGCTGGCCGCGCTGGTGGCCAAGGAAGGCCCTCAGCTCGTTATCGTTGGCAAGCAAGCCATTGATGACGACATGAACGCCACCGGCCAGATGCTGGCGGCGCTGCTGGGCTGGGCCCAGGGCACCTTCGCCAGCAAGGTGGAAGCCGCCGATGGCGGGCTGAAGGTAACGCGCGAGGTTGATGGTGGCCTTGAGGTGGTGCAGCTGAAGCTGCCCGCCATCGTGACGACGGATCTCCGCCTGAACGAGCCACGCTACGCTTCGCTGCCCAACATCATGAAGGCGCGCAAGAAGCCGATTGAGACGGTGAAGCCCGCCGATTTGGGCGTGGATGTGACGCCGCGCCTGACGGTGCTGAAGGTGGCCGAGCCGCCGGTGCGCCAGGCCGGCAAGAAGGTTGGTTCCGTGCAGGAACTGGTCGACAAGCTGCGCAACGAAGCCAAGGTGATCTGAGATGGCCGTTCTCGTCCTGGCGGACCACGACGGTTCCGCCCTCTCGCAGCCCAGCCGCAGCGCCATTGCCGCCGCTGCCAAGCTTGGCGATGTGACCGTGCTGGTGCTTGGCGCCCGCGCCGCCGCCGATGCCGCCGCCAAGGTGGCCGGCGTGGCCAAGGTGCTGCATTCCGATGCCGCGCTGTACGCCAACAACCTTGCCGAGCCCGTGGCCGCGCTGCTGGTGGCCTTGGCCCCCGGCTACAGCCACCTGCTTGCCCCGGCCTCGGCCGCCGGCAAGAACGTGATGCCGCGTGCGAGCGCGCTGCTGGACGTACAGATTCTTTCGGACATTGCCGGCGTGGTTGATGCCGACACCTTTGTCCGGCCGATCTACGCCGGCAACGCCCTGGCCACGGTGAAGAGCAGCGATGCGAAGAAGGTGATCACCGTTCGCGCCGCCAGCTTCGACCCCGCGCCCGCCACTGGCGGCAGTGCGGCGGTGGAGAGCGTGGCGACCGCGGCCGACCCGGCGCTGTCCAGCTTCCTGGGCGCCGAGATTGCCAAGAGCGAGCGGCCGGAACTGACGGCGGCGAAGATCGTCGTCTCGGGCGGCCGCGCCATGGGTTCGGCCGAGAATTTCCACCTGATCGAAACCGTCGCCGACAAGCTGGGCGCCGCCGTTGGTGCCTCGCGCGCTGCGGTGGATGCCGGCTATGCGCCGAACGACCATCAGGTGGGGCAGACCGGCAAGATCGTGGCGCCGGAGCTGTACATCGCCGTTGGTATCTCGGGTGCCATCCAGCATCTGGCCGGCATGAAGGACAGCAAGGTGATTGTCGCCATCAACAAGGACGAAGAGGCGCCGATCTTCTCGGTGGCCGATTACGGCCTGGTGGGTGACCTGTTCAAGGTTCTGCCGGAACTCTCGGCCGAGCTCGACAAGAAGTAAGCCCGCACCGGGGCGGCCCGCGTGGCCGCCCCGACCGCCGCCCGCAAGGAAATTCCACCATGGCAATTCAGCAACTCGGCGTCATTGGCGCCGGCCTCATGGGCAATGGCATCGCGCATGTTGCCGCGCTGGCAGGGCTTGATGTGACCCTGGTGGATGTGAATGCCGCCGCGCTGGAGAAGGCGCTGGTGACCATTGGCAAGAACCTGGACCGCCAGGTTTCGCGCAGCCTGATTTCGGCCGACGACAAGCTGGCCACGCTGGCGCGCATCAGCACTGCCACCGAGCAGGCACCGCTGGCGCAATGCGACATGGTGATTGAGGCCGCGACCGAGAAGGAAGCGGTGAAGATCGCCATCTTCAAGGCGCTGTGCCCGATTTTGAAGCCAGATGCGATTTTGGCTTCCAATACCTCCTCGATTCCCATCACCCGGCTTGCCGCCGCCACCGACCGGCCCGGCAAGTTCATCGGCATGCACTTTTTCAATCCCGTGCCGATGATGAAACTGGTGGAGATCATTCGCGGGCTGGCGACGGAAGACGCCACCTACGCCGCGGTGAAGGCGCTGAGCGAGCGGCTGGGCAAGGCCCCGGTGCTGGCGCAGGACTACCCGGGTTTTGTGGTCAATCGCATTCTGTGCCCGATGCTGAACGAGGCGATCTTCGCGCTGATGGAAGGCGTGGGCGATGTGCGGGCGATTGACGAGGGCATGAAGCTGGGCGCCAACCACCCGATGGGGCCGCTGGAGCTGTGCGACTTCGTCGGCCTGGATACGCTGTATGAGGTGATGAAGGTGCTGTACGACGGTCTGGGCGACCCGAAGTATCGCCCCTGCCCGCTGTTGGCGAAGTATGTGGAGGCTGGTTGGCTGGGCCGCAAATCCGGCAAGGGCTTCTACGACTACAGCACCACGCCGCCGACGCCGACGCGCTAGAGCGTGATTCTTTCTGGCTGAATCGAGATTGGGGATTCCGGCGCGGCGAAGTTTCTGATTCAAGCTGCTGGCTGGGCGGAGGCCAGCAGCGATGACCCGAGCCCTGTCGCCAGACCTGCGAGACCGTGTTGTGGCCGCGATGCGC
>CANFIE010000453.1 GCA_947446625.1 Acetobacteraceae bacterium
AGACCGCCCGGCGATGCCGGACGGCGGGGACCGGATTAAAATGGAGCGCGGGTTGTGAAGGCGGCGCCACGGTCCCAGGCAACAGTGCAAGACCGCCCGGCGATGCCGGACGGCGGGGACCGGATTAAAATGGAGCGCGGGTTGTGATCCGGCAGACGCCCTCGCCCAACCAGGATGCACGGCCGGCGGGCCAGGCGGTGGACCATTTGGTGCTGCACTACACCGGCATGCGCACCGCCGACGAAGCCATTGCGCTGCTGCGCCAACCGGGCGGGGCCAAGCCGGTTTCGGCGCATTACGTGGTGGAGGAGGACGGGCTGGTCCACGCCATGGTGCCGGAGGAAATGCGCGCCTGGCATGCCGGGATTTCGCACTGGCGCGGGCATGAGGGGCTGAACGGCCGCAGCATTGGCATTGAGGTGGTGAACCCCGGGCATGACTGGGGCTACCGGGCGTTTCCCGCCTTGCAGATGGCGGCGGTGGCGGAGCTTTGCCTGGGCATTCTCAAGCGGCACCCGATACCGGCGCGGAATGTGGTGGCGCATAGCGACGTGGCGCCGGACCGCAAGCAGGACCCGGGCGAGTTGTTCGACTGGGAAGGGCTGGCGGGCTTGGGCATTGGGCTTTGGCCGGGCAAGGCGCCCATGGTTGGCGATGTGGCGCCGCTGCCTTTGCTGAAGCGCATTGGGTACAGGGTGGATTTGCCGCTGGATGTGCTGCTGACGGCGTTTCAGCGGCATTGGCGGCCCGAGACAGTGAGCGGCCAGGCCGATGCCGGTACGCTGGCGCGGCTGGCGGCGGTGGCTGAGTTGGTTGACGGGGCGGGGCAGCCGGGCGCATAGCCGGGGCGCGTCAGGCGGCCGGGCGACCGCTGGCTTCGGCTGGAGGAAAGTCCGGGCACCACGGGAACAGGATACCGGCCAATGGCCGGCGGGGGCGGCAACGCCTTCAGGGAAAGTGCCACAGAAAGCAAACCGCCCTGCGCTGGCAACAGCCCAGGGTAAGGGTGAAAGGGTGGGGTAAGAGCCCACCGCGCGCCCAGCAATGGGGGCGGCACGGTAAACCCTATCCGGTGCAAGATCGAATAGGAGTGGCCGGCGCGGCGGGTAACCGCTGGCGCGGGGGCGTTCCCGCCCTGTCACTCGGGTTGATCGCTAAAGGTTCGCCGCAAGGCGCACCGCAGAGGAATGGTCGTCGCGCCTTGGGGGTTATCCCCAAAGCGTACAAAACCCGGCTTATAGGCCGCCTGCCGCAGCTTATCCCACACTTACCAACAATCTTATCCCCAGGGCGAAATTTCGCTTCCCATGCCGCGACTCGGCGTGCGAAGAAATTGCTCGGAGCGGATCTGCGCTTCCCGCTGCAAGACTTTGTAAAGCTGGGTTTTTAACTGTTCGGCACCGCAAATATGGCAAGATTCAGACCTTGTCGGCCCACTCAAACCCATGCTATCCCGCTTCTGCCTGTCGTGATCTAACCGCTCGGGGGGGCGCTCAGATCAGGAACGGGTGGACGGCGAGCCGGTGGGCCTCTCGGGGGGGAGGCCCACCGGCCGCTTTCCCTGGAACCACCGGCTTTCAGGGTTAGGTAAAGTTTTGTGGCGCAGTTCACGGACACCATTGGAGGCACGTTCGACGCGAAGAAGACGCGCGTCTCGGTGCCCGCGGCGTACCGCCAGCTGCTGACGCAGATGGGCGCGACGGCCCTGGTGCTGCGCAAATCCAGCCATTCCGAATGCATTGAGATTTGGCCGCAGCCCGACTTTGAGCGCGAAGTGAATCGTCGCATCGAGGCGCTGGACCCCTTTGCCCCCGACTACAACCGCCGCGTGGCCAAGCTTGTGGGTCGGGCCAGCACGCTCAGCCCTGACGCGGATGGTCGCATTGTGATTCCGGCGCCGTTGATTGCGCATGCCGGGCTGGAGGGCGAGGTGAGCTTCGCCGGGCGGGCCAAGTTTTTTGAGCTGTGGCACGCGCCGAAGCTGGTGGCGCACGAAGCCGCGATGGACGCGGAGGATGCGGCATGAGTGGCCACCTGCCGGTGATGCTGGACGAGGTGGTGGCCACGCTGGCGCCGCGTGATGGCGCGACCTATCTGGACTGCACCTTTGGTGGTGGCGGCTACACTGGCGCCTTCCTGGAAGCCGCCGATTGCACGGTTTACGCCATTGACCGCGACCCCGACGCGATTGCGCGCGGCGCGGCGCTGACGGCGCGGTTTCCGGGCCGGTTGCACCTGCTGGAAGGCTGCTTCGGCGACATGGTGGCGCTGCTGGCCGAGCGCGGCGTGGCGCGGCTGGATGGCGTGGTGATGGACCTGGGCGTTTCGTCGTTTCAGCTGGACGAGGCGGAGCGGGGGTTTTCCTTTCGCACCGATGGGCCGCTGGACATGCGCATGGGCCGCAGCGGGCCGACCGCCGCCGACCTGGTGAACCGGCTGCCCGAGGCGGAGCTGGCCGATATTCTGTTCACCTATGGCGAGGAACGGCTTTCGCGCCGGATTGCCAAGACCATTGTGGCGGCGCGGGCGCTGGAGCCGATTACCACCACGCATCGGCTGGCCGAGGTTATCCGCAGCAAGGTGCCGCGCGACCCGAGCGGGATCGACAGCGCGACGCGCAGCTTCCAGGCGCTGCGGATCAAGGTGAATGACGAGCTGGGCGAGGTGGAGCGCGGCATGGCGGCCGGGCTTGGCCTGCTGGCGCCGGCCGGGCGGCTGGTGGTGGTGGCCTTCCATTCGCTGGAAGACCGGCTGGTGAAGCGCTTCATGCAGAAGGCCTGCGGGCGGATGCCCACGGCCTCGCGCCATGCGCCGGCGGCCCTGGCCGACAGGGGCGGGGCGGCGGGGTTCAGCCTGCTGACGCCAAAGGCGCTGCGGCCGGGTGATGACGAGACGGGACGCAACCCCAGGGCTCGGTCGGCCAGGTTGCGGGCGTTGGAGCGGGTTGCCGCTGTGCGCGGTGGCGGGTTGGACGTGTTTTCAAGCGGCGGGATGGCGGCGGCATGATGTTTCCCCGGTTTACCCTGCTGTGCGGCGTGGCGGCGATTGGCCTGGGCTGGAACCTGTTTCAGGTGAAGCACGACACGTTGGAACTGAACCGCCAGCTCTCGAGGTTGAATGACCAGATTGAGGCGGCGCATGCCACGCGGGCGGCGCTGAATTCCAGCTGGAAGGTGCTGAACGCGCAGCCGCGTTTGGCCGAGCTGACCCAGCGGTTTCTGCAGACCGAGCCGGGCCAGGCGGCGCAGACGCGCAACATGGCCGATTTGGGCCGGCAACTGCCGGCGATGGCCGGGGCGCCGCTGGTGAACCCGCGCTCGGCGCTGGCGCAGCGGCCGGTGCTGGCGCCGGTTGGCCCGGTACTGGCGCTGCTGGAGGAGACGCCGCGCGTGGTGGTGGCGGCGGCGCCGGTTGCGCCCGCGCCCGTGGCGGTGCCGGTGGTGGCGCCGACGGTGGTGGCTGCCGCCGTGGCGGCGCCGGCCATGGTTGCGCCAGTTGAGGATGACGAAGTGCTGCCGCTGCCGCCCGGCCCGCCGCCGGCCACGCTGCTGGCAGTGATGGAGCCGCGCCCTGCCCCGGCGCCGCGCCCGCCGGTGGCCGCGCCC
>CANFIE010000454.1 GCA_947446625.1 Acetobacteraceae bacterium
ACCCTCCTGCCTGCTGACGCTGCGCGACGAATTCCTGGCGTTGCTGCCGGGCGCCGAGGCCGAGGCGCTGGCCGCCCGCGCCTTCCTGCTGCCCGAATTCCTGGTGCGGGAAAAAGCCAGCCTGCCGCTGAGCCGGCTGGAGGCCACGGTGCATGTGCACGGCCATTGCCACCAGAAAAGCTTCGCCGTCTTCGCCCCTACCCTGGCGCTGCTGCAACGCATTCCGGGCCTGGTGGTGAAGCCCATCACCTCCTCCTGCTGCGGCATGGCCGGCACCTTCGGGTATGAGGCCGCCAACCAGGCCACCTCCCGCGCCATGGCGGAACTCAGCCTGCTGCCGGCGGTACGCGCCGCCGGGGCTCGCGACCATGTGCTGGCCGATGGCACCTCATGCCGGCACCAGATCGAAGGGCTGGCCGGGCGTAACGTACTGCACAGCATACGCCTGCTGGACCAGGCCCTGGCGCCGCACTCGGCCGGATAGAGCACCATGCGCCCTGACGGACGCATTTCATGCTCCATAACCATTTGATACCAGAGCAAGAAATCCGTTTTGATGATTTCATCGGAACGGATATTGCTCTGGCTGTGGAAAAGCCATCTGCCACAGGGTGAAACCCGGCGGCGCCTCTGCTAGACCAACCGCAGAGGGATTCGCACGGGCGCCATGGCGGCCGGGCCGCAAGGGGTATGGATATGCAATTCAAGCAGGTGCTTTTGGCCGCAAGCCTGTTGTCGCTGCCGCTTGCCGGGCTCACCACTGGCGCCCAGGCCCAGGTCAGCGGGGTCTATGTCGGCGCGGCCGCCGGCGGCAACTTCCAGACCTCCTTCGCCAGCAACAAGCAGCCAACCGGGCTGTACCAGCAAACCCAAACCAACAACCCCATTGGCCGCGGCTTCAACGCCCCGCTGGGCACTGGCGTGGTTGGCATCCTCAACATGGGCTACGGCTTCGGCAACGGCCTGCGTGCGGAAGTTGAAGGCAACTACCGCGCCAACCCCATGACCAAGCCCACGCTGTACTCCAATGGCAACTTCGCCGGCGGCTTCCAGTCCCCCACCGGCAACTTCCGCAACTACGGCTTCATGGCCAATTTCTACTACGACATCGACCCCAACTTCTTCGGCGAGGGGATGCGCTGGTTCCAGCCCTATATCGGCTTCGGCGTCGGTTATGCCTTCACGGAACTGCGCAACATCCACGCCCAGCAAATCGTGCCGGCCAACCAGCAGCAGCAACAGCAGAACAGCTACATTGAATCGGTGGTGAACGGCACCAACGCCACCCTGGCCTACCAGGGCATGATCGGCGCCGCCTTCTCTCTTGATTCGGTGCTGCCCGGCCTGGCCCTTACCGCCGAGTACCGCTACTTCGGCGCCCTGGCCCCCACCTTCCGCGCCACGGTGCAGTCGGTGAACAACCAGCAGCAGAATAATGGTGGCACCGCCGCAACCCGCTTCACCCTCAGCAGCGCCAAATTCCACCCTGAAATTCGCGCCAGCAGCGTGCTGGTTGGCATGCGCTACGCGTTTGACACGCCGGAGCCCCCGGGCGTGCCGGCCAACCTGCCGGTGGGCTGGTCCGCCCCCGCCGCGCCGCCGCCGCCGCAGATGCGCAGCTACATTGTGTACTTCGCCAACAACAGCCCGGCGCTGGATGTTGCCGCCCGCCGCGTGGTGGCCGAGGCCGTGCAATCCGCCCGCACCGTGCCCACCACCAGCCTGCAGTTGCAGGGCCATGCCGACGGCACCGGCCGCAGCCCGCGCAACCAGCGGTTGTCGGAACAGCGCGTCCAGAACGTCACCGCCGAGTTGGTTCGCCTGGGCGTGCCGCGCGCAGCCATTGCCGGGGTGGCCAGCGGCGCCGCCGGTTCCGCCGGGGCTGATCCCAATGCCCGCCGCGTTGACATCCTGCTCAGGTAAGCCAATAGGCGGCTGATGCACGGCTTTCGGCGATTCCGCCTCAGCCGATCCGACGCTGCCTTAAGCTTTTCCTAACCGTTATCGCAACGAATAATCGTTGCGACACCCCGAACGCCTTGCTACCCAGGGTTGTGGCTGTCGCCACCCCCGTAGGCAAAAGGCGTTCGGATGCGACTACTCTTCCTGGCGATGCTGGCCCTTGGCCTGAGCATCGCCCCGGCCCGGTTCCGCCCGCCCAGTGCGCAGACCTTGTTCTCCCTTGCGCTCACCCAAAACGGCGTCACCAATACCGGGTCATTCGGCAACCCGTTCGACCTCATCACCCTGGCCAATGTGCTCACCCTGGTGCCTGCTGGCGCCAGCCATGCCACCGTCACCGGCACGGTGAACATGCGGGGCTTGGTCGGCAACGTCTCCATGGTCAGCGTGCCCGGCATCGCCACGCTCACCGTCACCTATCCCGGCATCTATACCGGCTCCTTCATTGGGGCCACGCGAGCCACCGCCTTTGCGCAAATGTCGGCCTTCTTCCGCGGCGTCAGCCCGGTGCCGGCGCATCGGGCGGCGCTGGTGCAACTACAGCAGGCGGCGGTCCGCTCCACCCGGTACGACCCCGTGGCCAACAACCCCTCCAGCCTGCTCGGGCAGATGGCCACGGCTGATTTCACCGCTGGCACCACCCCGCTGAACAGCCTGCCGGGGCTGGCCCCGCGCAGCCCGGGCTGGCGCTTCGGCACCGGGGCCAGCGGCTTCGCCACCATTGGCGCCGGGCACTACAACACCCAGGCGCAAACCGTCCCGCTCAACGCCGCCTACACCTTTGAACAGTTCGGCGGCATCGAGGTTTTCGCCAATGCGCCACTGTCGCGCTACAACATCGCCGGCTCGGAATCCTACCAGGCCGCGGTGGGTGCCGGGGTGCGGGTGCCGCTGCTGCGCGGGCCGGACCTCAGTTGGGCCATCACTCCGGCGCTGCGCTATGGCGTGGCCGGCTCCAACCAAATCGGCACGGGCGGCTCTATCCTCGGCGGTTCGCTGAGCAGCGACCTGCGCCTGGCCCTGCCCCAGGGCTTCGCGCTGCAACTGGGTACCATGTTGGGCTACTACGAAACCCAGCCCCTGCAATTCGGCACCAGCCGGCTGAACTACCAACTTGCCAACCAGGCGCTGCGCAATGGCGCCACCCTGTCGCGCCCCATCGGCACGCTACTGGGCGTACCCCTGCATGCCGCCGCCAGCGCGGCCGATACGCGCATCACCGGCAGCCGCACCTTTGATGCCAGTTGGCAGGAATACGCCGTCTCCCTGGCGGCCGAGATCCCCACGCCGGTCAGCCTCTCCCTGGCTTTCATCAACAGCGGCCACCAGTTCAAGGCCCTGCGCGCCGGAATAACTTTTGGATTCTGAGAATAAAAAGGATCTATTTCGCTGTGCTGTGTAATTCAAACGTAATTTTCCTGCCTTTGCGATTCATAATTTAGACACCAAAGAGAATCAGTGGCTTAAAAGGGGTTAGAGCATGATCCGTTTACACTGAAGCGTATCCTGCGTGACTGAGGTAGTTGGCGCACTCGGCGGGAGAGAACTCACCGAGTAGTGTGCCGATGCGGTGCCAGACGGCGGCGATGGAGCGTTCGTCGGCCTTGCGGAGCAGGGTCTTGA
>CANFIE010000455.1 GCA_947446625.1 Acetobacteraceae bacterium
C
Organism: Acetobacteraceae bacterium; assembly: GCA_947446625.1. GTDB lineage: Bacteria > Pseudomonadota > Alphaproteobacteria > Acetobacterales > Acetobacteraceae > CAIMOR01. Next base: position 2 of record CANFIE010000455.1, read on the forward strand.
GCGCCGCCTTCAACGCCCTGCTGCCAGGCCAGCCGGCGCATGCCCGCATCACCGCGCTCACGCGCCTGTTCGCCGGCATGGAAACCGCCTTCGTCATCAACCCGGTACTGGCCGCGCAGGAAGTGCCGCCCATGGCGCTCGGCGCCGGGGCGCAACTCGGCTGGTCCTCCTGGCTCTCCAGCCCCCGCCCCCGCCGAGACGACGGCGCCGAGGCGCAGTTCGAGGCGACAGTCCGCCGAAGCTAGAGCAATATCCGTTCTGATGGAATCATCAGAACGGATTTCTTGCTCTAGTTTCAAATAGTTATAGAGCACGAAATGCGCCCAACAGGGCGCATAGTGCTCTAACCTTCGGTGCTCAGCGTCACCACGCTCACATTGTCCCGCGCACCACGCGCCACGGCGGCGGCCACCAGGGCGGCGGCATCATCGCCGGCCAGCATCATCTGGGTCAGTTCGCTTTCCGGCAGCGCCTTGAACAGCCCATCCGAGCACAGCATCAGCCGGTCATCCGCCAGCAGCCGCTCGGTCACCTTGTCCAGCACCAATTCCTCGCCACCACCCACGGCGCGCAGAATCACATTGGCCTGCGGATGCGCCTCGGCCTCTTCCTCGGTCAGCGTTCCCTGGTCCACCATTTCCTGCACCAGGGAATGGTCCCGCGTCACCCGTTGCAGCACCCCGCCGCGCAGCAGATAGGCGCGGGAATCGCCGGCCCAAAGGCAGGCGAAATGCCCATGCCGCGCCAGCAGCACCACCACCGTCGTCGCCATCACCCGGTTCGGGCCTTCGGCGGCGGCGCGGCGTTGCAGGTCGGCATGCACCCCCTCCACCGTCATCCGCACCCTGGCCAGCAACTCGCCGGCCGGCATGCCACCGGGAATGGCCTGCAACGCCGCCGCCACCGCCTGGCTGGCAACATCCCCGGCGCCATGCCCGCCGGCACCATCGGCCACGGCCCAAAGCCCCAGGTCGGGGCGCAGCACCAGGCTGTCCTCGTTCTTGGTTCGCACCGTGCCGGGATGGGTGGCGCCGGTGCCTACCAGATTCGGTTCTCTGGCCATGCTCATGCCTCGGGCTCCAGCAGCAGCGGAAATTCAACAACCTCCGGCAGCGCTGGCAGCGGCCAGGCCAAACCGGGAGCTTCTTCAGTGCCGGCGGTCCACCAACCGGCTTCGGGTATTGCTTCGCCCGCATCCAGCGCGGGGCGCGGCATTGCCGCCAGCAAGGCATCGGCATCCAGCCGGGCATCCCGCCCGGCCAGGGCCGCACCTTCCAGCAGGGCAAACCACTCGGCCGGCCAGGCCACTGCCCCGCTATCGGCGCCCACACAAGCAAGTGTCAGCGGAAAGCGCCGCCCCACCGAATCCGTGCTCGCCAGCATCACCCCGGCCACTGGCCCTGGCCCGCAGGCCCCAGCCGGCAGGGCGAAGCGCCAGGCCGGCGCCGCCAGCCACACCTGCGGCCATGCCTCGCCAAACTGCTGCATGGCGGCGGCCAGGCCAGCCTGCAACCAGGCATCCCAAGGCCCGCAGAAGCTGCTCGGCAGGCCCCGGCGCACAAAATCGCCATGCGCCGGCAACTTGCCATGCAGCCCCAGCAGCAGGCCGGGGCTCAGGGCGCCAGGGTCGGGCATCGGAATTCCTGCAACTCCCGCAGGTTGAACGGGTTGATCGTGCTGCCGGCGCGCAACTCCAGCACCATGGAGCGATCGCCCTGCGTCACCGTGGCGCGCATCCGGTCCGGCCCACCAGCGGCGGCCAGGGTGGTGGTACGGCCCATCACCAGCTTGAAGCTGGACCACCCGCCCTCCAGCGTCAGCGGCCCGGCCGAGGAAGCCGGCTCGAAGGTCAGCGTCACATTGCCCCGGCTGGGCCAGCCCATGGGAATGGGCCGGCCAGCGGCGCGAGCGGCGATTTCGGTGCGCTGCCCTTCGGCTTCCAGCACCGCACTCTGGGCGCCGGCATCCAGGCTCTGCGGCACCACTTCAAACCGCAACCCGCCCATGAAGGCGCCGCCGGGGAAGAAGGCATCGCGAATGGCCTTGGCCCGCTCGAATTGCGCCACATCGGCGGCGGTTACCGGCGGCGGCAGGCCATCGGCGGCCACCAGCCGCCAGGGGCTGCGCGTGGTATCCACATAGGGGCGGATCCACTGCGTGAAGAACTGGTCCAGCACCCCGTTCGGCGCGAACATCCGGGCGAAGTCATCCACCGGCAAATCCTGCGCCGCATCCCGACGGAACGGGAAGCGCGGCGCCCTGGGGTCGGCCATCACCCGGCACAGCGGCGCCAGCGCCTGGCCACCGGCGGCGGCAATGGCCGCCTTGGCCCCACCGGCGCGCTGGCTGGCGGTGGACTGCGTCATGGCCCGCAACCACTTGGCCAGCGGCTCCGGCTGGCGTGCCGCCTCGGCCTGCAAGCGCATGCCGGGGTCCAGCCCGGCGGCCGGGCTGGGCATGATGCTGCCCGGCGGCGCCGCCGCCAGCCGCGCCACCTGCACGTAAAGCTCGTTCACAATCGGCAGCACCGCATCCAGCGGCGCCCCGGCGGCCTGGCGAAGCGCCAGAAAGCGCTGTTCCACCACCTGCACCGCCGGTTCCGCCCCGGTGGGCTGGGCCGGCTGGCCCTGCGCCGGCGCCGCCGTCTGCCCCGCCGGGCGCCAGCCTTCCGGCGGTGTCCCTGGGCTCACCTGCCGGGCCAGCGCCCGGGTCAGGTCGCGCAGCGGAGAGTTCGGCGCGCCCAGAACGTTCAGTGCCTCGCCCGCCGCCTGCAAGGTGGCGAAGGGCGGCAGCACCAGGTCATCCATCAGCGCCTGCCAGGCATTGCCATATTGCTCGGCATAGAGCCGCAGCACCGCCTGCTCCAACTGCACCGGGTCACTCACGCCCGAGGCATTGGCCGCTTCGGCCCCCAGCACCCAGGTCTCGGCCGCACCTTCGCGCACCGCCTGGCCCAGCCGGGGCAGCACCGCCCGGTACAGCCCATCCACCGTGTAAATCCCCGGCACGCCCTCGGTCAGCGGCTTGCCGGAAGTACGGGTGAAGTAGCGCTGCCCCGCCGCGCCCAGCGCATCGGCCGGCGCCCAGCCGGCAATGCCCTCGGCCGCCGGCCGCAGCCGGGCAAACACCCGCCCCGCCATTGGCAGGCGCGAGAAGGCCCGCCGCGCACTGTCCACCAACGCGCCATCCAGCGGATAAGCCGGGAAATCCCCCGCCAGCATCGCGGTCAAATGCGCCAGCAATGCCTCACGCACCGGCTGGTTGGTCATGCCCGGCAGGCCGCGCTCCCAGTCGGCGCGCATCCATTCGCGCACCAGCCCGGCATCCAGCGGCCCCTGGCGACCCAGCATCAGGTAAACCCGCGTCGCCTCGTACAGATATTCCGGGTTCTGCAAGGCGCTGCGCATCTGCCCTTCCAGCCGCACCAGCAGGCGCGGCAGCAAGGTGCGGTCCAGCGCCCGCCTGTAGGCGGCATTCGCCCCCGCCTTCAACTGGCCGGACTGAGACAGCCACAACCCGCCATGCGGCGCGGCGGCGGCCTGTTCCGGCAGCGGCCGCAGCGCATCAAG
>CANFIE010000456.1 GCA_947446625.1 Acetobacteraceae bacterium
AGCAGCTCGGCCTCGTCCTGCCCGCCGCCCTGCCAAACCGGCCCCACGGCGTGGATGATGTATTGCGCCGGCAGGTTGAAGCCCGGCGTGGTCCGGGCGTCTCCGGTGGGGCATGGCGCCAGCGGCAGGCAGGCGGCGGCCAGCCTGGCCGCCCCCGCTGCCCGGAAAATGGCGCCGCAGACGCCCATGCCCTGCAACAGCCGGTCATTCGCGGCGTTCACCACCGCATCCACCGGCAGCATGGTGATGTCAGCCTCCAGGGCGCGCATCACCATGGCGATCAGTAACCCAGCGCCAGGCCATCCTTGCGCGGGTCGCTGCCGGCCACGCGGAAGCCGTGCTTGCGGTCCATCAGAATCGCCTGGCCACCGCCATGCGGCTTCTCCACCACCTTCACGTTGTGGCCCAGGCGCTGCAGCCTATCCACCACGCTGGCGGGAATGCCGCGCTCCAGTTCCACAATGCCTGTGAAGGGGTGCGGGTACAGGCGCGGGCAATCAATCGCCTCCTGCACGTCCAGCCCGAACTCGAAGTGGTTGGTCAGGAACAGCGTCTGCCCCATCGGCTGGAAATGCCCGCCCATGACGCCATAGGGCATCAGGCATTGGTCACCCTCCATCACCATGCCGGGAATGATGGTGTGCAGCGGCCGCTTGTTCGGCCCAATGCAGTTCACATGGCCTTCCTGCAGGCGGAAGCCGAAGCCGCGATTCTGCAGCATCACGCCCGCCTTCTCGGCCAGAATGCCCGAGCCAAAGCTCTCGAACAGGCTGTTGATGAACGAGCAGGCATTGCCCTCGCTGTCCACCACGCACAGGTACACCGTGTCCTTGTGCTTGGCCCATTCGGCGGTGCCGGCGGGCGGCAGCGTCTTCATCGCATGATCATCGCTGATCAGCCCACGCAGCTTGCCCAGGTATTCCTTGCTGGTCAGCTCCGCCACGCTCTTCTGCATATAGGCCGGGTCGGCCAAAAACGCGTCGCGGTCGCGGTACACCAGGCGGGCGGCCTCGATGTGGCGGTGGTAGCGCTCGGCGCTCATCGGCCCCTGGCTCGGCGTCTCAAAGCCTTCCAGAATGCCCAGCAGCATCAGCACATGCAGGCCGCTGCCATTGGGCGGGCACTGGTACACCCGCTTGCCGCGCCATTCGATGCTGATGGGATCGACGAACTCAGCCGCCGTCATGCCGTTGTAGAAGTCTTCCTCGGTGTGCAGGCCACCGGCGGCCTGCAGCGCGCCCACCATGTCGGCCGCGGCCTCGCCCTCGTAGAAGGCGCTCGGCCCCTTCTCGCCAATCTCACGCAGGCGCTTGCCCAGTTCCGGGAAGGCAAAGCGCTCACCCACACGCGGCGCCTCGCCACCGGGCAGAAAGCGCCGGGTGCTGGCCTCGTTCAACCGCAGCTTGCCGGCGGCATCGGCCCAGTCCACCGCCACGCGGGGCGTGATGGCAAAGCCTTCCTCGGCGCATTTGATGGCGCGCTGGAACAGCTCACCCAGCGGCTTGCGGCCGTAGGTGGCGTTCAGCTTGGCCCAGGCGGAAATCGCGCCCGGCACCGTCACGGCATGGGCCGAGGTGTTCACAATGCTGGAAACCTGCCGCGCCCGCAGCGCTTCCGGCGTGGCGCCAGCCGGCGCCCGGCCGGAACCGTTCAGCGCAATCACCTTGCCGGTGCCTGCCGGGGCATACAGGCAGAAGCAGTCACCGCCGATGCCGGTGGATTGCGGCTCCACCACGCAGAGCGTCGCCACGGCGGCAATGGCCGCGTCCATGGCATTACCGCCCTTCTGCAGCACTTCCAGTGCGGCGAAGGTGGCAATCGGCATGCTGGTCGCCGCCATGCCGTGGCTGGAGTATACGGCGCTGCGGCCGGGGGCTTGGAAGTCGCGCTTCATCGTGGGGCGTCTTTCATGGGCGGCGCGGCCCGCTCAACCGGGCCGATTTCTCTGCCCCCGTCTTAAACCTTCGCGCCCGGCCCGCAAGTCGCCACCGGCTTTTGGCTTCCCCCCGCCTCCCCCCAGCGCTAGGCTGCCGCATGACCCAGCCCATCGGCATCGAGGATTTCGAGCGTGCGGACTTTCGCGTCGGCACGGTGGTGGATGCCCAGTCCTTCCCCGAGGCGCGCAAGCCCTCGCTGAAGCTCTGGGTTGATTTCGGCGCCCCGCTGGGGGTGAAGCAAAGCTCCGCCCAGCTCACGGTGCACTACACGGCAGACCGCCTGATCGGCCGCCAGGTGCTGGCCGTGGTCAACCTGGCGCCGCGCAAAATTGCTGGGTTTGAAAGCCAGATCCTGGTGCTGGGCCTGCCGGATGAAAACGGCGCCGTGGTGCTGCTGAAGCCGGACCTGCACGTCCCCAATGGCGGCCGCGTCTTTTGATGCCGCAAGGCTATTGTCAGCAATTCTCGTTTAGATGATTAAATATGATTTTTAATGCCAATTCGTGGCGGGCGCGGTTTCAAGACCTGCGCTAACCTCAACCTGTGGTTGGGTTCGCCGAGACCCCGATTTTGTATGCGCCAGAAGGTATTTACATGGCTACCACCTACTACACGGTCGGCTGGGAGCAACTTCACGCCGCAAGCCGAGAGCTGGCCCGCAAGCTGCTGTGCCTCGCTCCCTTCGCGGGCATTGTCGCCATTACCCGTGGCGGCCTCATTCCCGCCGCCATCATCGCGCGTGAACTGGAATGCCGCATGATCGAGACTGTCTCGGTCAGCACCTACAACGAGGAAGCGCTGGGCCAACCCCGGCTGCTGAAGGCCCCCACCGCCGCCGGAGACGGCACCGGCTGGCTGCTGGTGGATGACCTGGTGGACACCGGCACCACCGCCCGCCTGGTGCGCAGCCTGCTGCCCCGGGCGCATTTCGCCACGGTCTACGCCAAACCCCAGGGCCGCCCCCTCGTTGACAGCTTCATCACCGAGGTTCCGCAGGAAAGCTGGATCCTGTTCCCCTGGGACACCGCCCCCCAATTCGTCGCCCCCCTTGCCAAGGCCGAACCCCGTTGAGCGCCCCGACCGTCACCGCCGGCAAACCAGCCCCTGCCAAGCCAACCGCTGGCAAACCAGCCCCAAAGCCAGCCCCCAAGGCACCTGCGGCCAAGGCACCCCCTGATGCCTGGACCCAGTCGCTCGCCACGGTGCGGGAAACCACGCTGCATGGCAGCCCCGAGGTTGCCATCCAGGTCGCCATGGCGGCGGTGGATGAACTCCCCTTCCATGCCGAAAATTTCCAGCACATCCTGAAGATCATCAACATCCGCCTGGGCCCGCAGGTTTCGGACCCGTTGGTGGAGAAATTCCTGGCCCGCCACGCCGACCGCGCCGCCGCGCATGACGTCGCCAGCCACCTGGCGCTGGCGCAGAAGCGCCTGGCCCTGGCCACCACCCGCGCCCGCGCCGCGCTCGCGGCCCCCGACCAAACCGGCGTCAACGCCGACGAACTCCGAGTGCACCTGGCGCAATGCCTGGCCCGGCTGAACAAGCAGGCGGAAGCCCGCGCCGTGGCCGAACCGTTGCTGGCCCAGGAAGCCTTCCTGCCCGCCGCCACACCCATCGTCGTCAACGGCA
>CANFIE010000457.1 GCA_947446625.1 Acetobacteraceae bacterium
CGCCGGTGGTGATGGCGACGCTGCTGGAAGTGGCGGCGGCGCAGCGCCCTGCCCTGGCCATGCAAGTGCAATTCGTGGTGGCCGGGGCGCCGCCGCCGGAAGCGGTGCTGGCGGCAATGAAGACCGCCGGCTTCAACGTCCTGCACGTGTATGGGCTGACCGAGGTGTATGGCCCCGCCGTGGTGAATGAGTGGAACAACGCCTGGAACGCCCTGCCCGCCCCCGACCAGGCGCGGCTGATGGCGCGCCAGGGCGTGCGCTACCTGGCGCTGGAGGGGCTGGACGTGATGGACCCCGAGACCATGGTGCCGGTGCCGCCCGATGGCCTGACCATGGGCGAGGTGATGATGCGCGGCAATGTGGTGATGAAGGGTTATCTGAAGGACCCCGCCGCAACCGAGAAGGCCTTTGCCGGTGGCTGGTTCCACACCGGGGATTTGGCGGTGAAGTACCCGGATGGCTACATTCAGCTGAAGGACCGCAGCAAGGACATCATCATTTCAGGCGGGGAGAACATCTCCTCGATTGAAGTGGAGGACACGCTGTACAAGCACCCCGCCGTGGCGCTGGCCGCCGTGGTGGCCAAGCAGGACGACAAGTGGGGCGAAGTGCCCTGCGCCTTCGTGGAACTGAAGCCCGACATGGAAGCCACCGAGGCCGAGCTGATTGCGCATTGCCGCCAGCACCTAGCCGGCTTCAAGTGCCCGAAGCAGGTGGTGTTTGTGGAGTTGCCGCGCACGAGTACCGGGAAGATCCAGAAGCATGTGCTGCGTGGGCGGATTCCCCCGAACTAGCGCCTGATCGGCTGAGGCGGCTGCGCCGAAAGCCGTGATTCAGTCGCTCAAAAACGGCGCTAGCGCGCCAGCACGAGGCGCAGCATCAGGCCGCTCAGGCTGCACAGCAGCATCACCATGGCCATGGGCAGGGCGGTGCCCTCGCCCAGCAGCGAGACGAACAGGCCCGCCAGGGCGCCGAAGCCGAATTGCGTGACTCCGATGACCGCGGAGGCGCTGCCGGCCACCTTGCCCTGGGCGCTCATGGCCAGGGCGGTGGCCACGGGCATGATGGCGCCCAGGCTGGCCATGTAGCAGAACAGCCCCAGCACCAGCGCGAAGAAGCCGCCCCAGCCGGTGGCGGCCACCAGCACCAGCAGCAGCGCCGCCGAAACCGCAGCTCGCTGGCCCCACAGCAGAATGCGCGCCGGCGGCATGGTGGCGGCGAGCCGGCCGGTAATTTGCGCCACGCCCATGATGCCGGCGGCGTTGAGGCCGAAATACAGCCCGAAGCCCTGCGGCGAGATGCCGTGGATATGCATGAACACGAAGGGCGAGCCAGCGATGTAGGCGAACAGGCCGCTCATGGCCAAGGTGCCGCCCAGGGCATAAGCCATGAAGCGACGGTCGGTCAGAAGCCGAAGATAGGTGCGCAACATGGCGGTGGCGCCGCCGCGCTGGCGTTGCTCGGGGGGCAGGCTTTCCGGCAGCAGGAACCAGATGGCGGCGACAATGCCGGCGCCATACAGCGCCAGGGTCCAGAACACCGCGCGCCAGCCCAGATGCGCCAGCAGCAGGCCACCCAGGCTGGGGCCGAGGATGGGGGCGAGGGAGAAGACCATCATCAACTGCGTCATCAGCCGCAGCATGGCCGGGCCTTGGGCCACGTCCCGTACAATGGCGCGGGCGATGACCACCCCGGCGCAGCCACCCAGCGCCTGCACCAGCCGCAGGAAGGTGAGCGTGCCAATGCCGGGCGCCAGCGCGCAGCCGACCGAGGCGAGCGCAAACAGTGCCATGCCGAACAGCAGCGGCAGGCGGCGGCCGAATCTGTCGGAAAGCGGGCCATACACCGCCTGGCCCAGCGCCATGCCGATGAAGCTGGCCGCCAGGGTGCGCTGCACCGCCGCCTGGTTGGTGGCGAATTCCTGCACCAGGGTGGGGAAGCTGGGCAGGTAGATATCGGTGGCGATGGGACCGATGGCGGTAAGCGCGCCAAGGATGAGGACCAGCGTGGTGGAAATGGCGAGCATGGGTGTGGATACCAGGGCGTGCTGCGTCGCACCATCGCGCGGTTTGAGGGTCAGCCCCGCTTTGGCAACCCGGCCATGCCCTCCAGCACTGCGCAAACCGAGGCCGTATCCTCGTCGCCATGCCCCTGGGCCATGGCGGCGGCGTAGATCGGCAGGGTGGCGCTGAACATCGGCGTGGGCGAGGCGAGTTCGGTGGCGAAGCGGCCGATCACCTCCATGTCCTTCTGCCAGATGGAACTGCGCATGCTGGCCGGCAGGTAGTGGGCGTCGGCCATCATCGGGGCGCGCAGTTCGAAGATGCGCGAGGTGGCGGCGCCGGCAGTGACAAGTTCCACCATCTGGTGCGGATCCAGCCCGGCCTTCATGCCCAGCACCAGGGCCTCGGCGGAAGCGACATTGTTGATGGCGACCAGCAGGTTGGCGACGAACTTCATGCGGCTGCCATTGCCATAGGCGCCAACATCATGCGTGGCGCGGGAGAACCCGGCGAAGAGCGGGCGCAGCGCGTTGATGGTGGCGCTGTTGCCGCTGGCGTAGAGCACGAGGTCCCGCGTTTGCGCCTGGGCGCCGGTGCCGGAGATGGGCACGTCCAACGCCTCATGCCCGGCCGCGGCCAGGGTTTGCTGAAAGCTGAGTTTGTCGGCGATGGAGAGGGTGCTGCATTCCACCACCACGCGGCGCGGCAGGCCGCTGGCGGCCACCGCCTTGGCAGTGCCCAGCACGGCGCCGGGGCTGGGCAGGCTGGTGATGAGGGTCTCGGTTTGGGCGGCAACTTCCGCCAGGCTGGCGCAGCGGGTGATGCCGGGGGCGCTGCGGGCGGGGTCGGTGTCAAACCCCAGCACCTGGAAGCCGGCCTGGGCCAAATTGCCGGCCATGGCGCTGCCCATGATGCCAAGCCCGATGATGCCAACCGATTGTGCCATGCCACGCTGCTCCGATGCTGGGCGACAGGGTTCAGCGGGCGGGCGGCAGCGTCAAGGGTGGGCAGGGATTGCCTGTTTTATGGGCGGGATGCGGGCGCTGGGCGCCCTGCTCGGCCCTGCGGCGCTGGCATGGGAGTTGCGTTGCCAGGGCGTTGCAGAAGGAATGGCGCATCGTGCCTGGCCCTGCCGCGCCATCGCGTGGCCACCACCTGGATGTTGAGGCGCTGACCGTGCGCTATGGCGGCTTCACCGCGCTGGATGCGGTGGACCTGGCCGTGGGCGGGGGCGAGGTGGTGGCGCTGCTGGGGCCTTCGGGCTGTGGCAAGACCACGCTGTTGCGGACGGTGGCGGGGTTTATTCGCCAGGCTGCCGGCCAGGTGCGGATTGATGGCGCGGGGGTGGACGACCTGCCGCCCAACCGGCGCCGCGTGGGCATTGTGTTCCAGAACTACGCGCTGTTTCCGCATATGAGCGTGGCCGACAATATTGCCTATGGCCTGCATGCGCGCGGCCAGAAGGGCCAGGCGGTGCAGGCACGGGTGGCCGAGCTGCTGGAGATGGTGCAACTGGGACCGCTGGCCAAGCGCCGGCCGCAGCAGCTTTCGGGCGGGCAGCAGCAG
>CANFIE010000458.1 GCA_947446625.1 Acetobacteraceae bacterium
CGCTGCTGCCGGATCATCACCGGCAGCACGTAGCGCAGGCCAAGGAACACGCCCTTCACGTTCACGCCCATCACCGCGTCAAACACCGCTTCCTCATATTCCGCTGTGTGGGCCACCTTGCCCTCGATGCCGGCATTGTTGTGGAAGCAGTCGATGCTGCCGAAAGCCTGGAGCGCGGCGTTGACATAGGCCTGCACATCGGCGGCGCGGGTCACGTCGGCGGCACAGGCAATGGCAGCCTTGCCGATCTCATGCGCCACGCTGGCGGCGGCGTCGGCGTCTCGGTCCACCACCACCACGCGGGCGCCGCGCTGGGCGAAGCCGAGGCAGACGGCGCGGCCAATGCCATTGCCGCCGCCGGTGACCACCGCCACCTTGCCGTTGAAGTCCATGGGTCGTTCCTCTGCTGTTGTTATGGTTGTCGGCGCGGGCGCCGCAACAGCAGGGTAGTGCCGGATGAAGCCGGGCGAAATCGGTGAAGGTGGGGGTTCAGCCCCCCGGCCAAGGCCGAGTTTTACCCCAGATGTTCGCGCCGGTAGGGGTGGGCCGGGTAGCTGCCCAGCACGCGCACCTGGGTGCAGAAGAACTTCAGCTCGTCCAGCGCGCGTTCCAGGTTGGGGTCCTCGCGGTGGCCATCCACATCGGCCAGAAACTGGGTGGCGCTGAACTCGCCATTCACCATGTAGCTTTCCAGCTTGCTCATGTTCACCCGGTTGGTGGCAAAGCCGCCCAGCGCCTTGTACAGCGCGGCGGGAATGTTGCGCACGCGGAAGACGAAGCTGGTGACGCAGTCCGACGTATTGGCCGGCGGGGTCTGCGGCGCGGTGGAGCATACATAGAAGCGGGTGGTGTTGTGCGAAGCATCCTCGACATTACGTTGCAGGATGTTGAGGCCATAGATCTCGGCGGCGAGTTCGCTGGCAATCGCGGCATCCTCCACCCCGCCGCGCTGGGCGATGATCTCGGCGGCGCCGGCCGTGTCGGCCTCAATCACCGCCTGCAGGTTCATGGTCTTCAGAATGTTGCGGACCTGGCCCAGCGCCACCGGGTGGCTATGGGCGCGCTTCAGCGTGGCCAGGGTGGCACCGGCGGGGGCCAGCAGGCAGTGCTCCACCCGCTCGAAATGCTCGCCAACTACATAAAGCCCGGAGTCGGGCAGCAGGCGGTGGATATCGGGCACCCGGCCGGCCAGGCTGTTCTCGCAGGGCAGCATGGCCAACTGCGCCTCGCCGGAGGTCACGGCGTCGATCGCCGCCTCGAAACTCGGGCAGGGCAAGGTGGTCCAGGCCGGGTAGGCCTTGCGGCAGGCGAGGTCCGAATAGGCGCCGGGGAGGCCCTGGAAAGCGATTTTCTGCGTCATTCTGAGGGATCCTTCCCGCCGGCGGTGGAATTGCCGGGCATCTCTCGCCCGGGGCGGGTTGATGCGGAGCATTGTGGGCACTATGGTCCGCGCGCTTCTAGTCGAGGCGGACCCGGTGCGCAAACCGCTGGGGCCAACGCCATACCAAAGGAATCGGGTTCGGCATGAGCTTGGAACTCAACAAGGCCTTCGCCGGCGTTCTGACGGCTGGGATCACCTTCATGGTCGCCGGGATCATCGCCGGGCAGGTGGTGCATCCGCACACCCCGGCGCAGACCGCGATTAAAATTGAGGGCGTGGGCGCCCCGACCGGTGGCGCCACCCCGGCCGCCGCCCCGGCGCCGGTTCAGCTGGAGCCGATTGGCCCGCTGCTGGCCAGCGCCAACCCGGCGAATGGTGAACGCCTGGCCCGCGCCCAGTGCGGCGCCTGCCATACGTTCAATGACGGTGGCCGCGCCGGCGTGGGCCCCAACCTGTACGGCATTGTGGGCAAGCCGCATGGCGCCGCCGCGGGCTTTGCCTATTCCAATGCGCTGAAGGCGCATTCCGGCCCCTGGACCTACGACGCGCTGAATGCCTGGCTGGCCCGGCCGAGCACCTATGCCGCCGGCACCAAAATGGCGTTTGCGGGCGTGAACAGCACGCAGCAGCGGGCGGATATCGTCGCCTATCTGCGCAGCATCACCCCGGGCGCGCCGAACCCCTGATGCAGGCGCTGCTGGCGGCTGCCGAAGCGGCCGCCGACCTGGCGGGGGCGGTGATCCGCCCCCTGTTCCGCTCGGCCCTGCTGGTGGAAGCCAAGGGCGATGCCAGCCCGGTGACCGAGGCTGACCGCCAGGCGGAATTGGCGATTCGCGCCCTGCTGGCCGAACGCTTCCCCAGCCATGGCATTTGGGGCGAGGAATTCGGCCCCGACCGCGCCGATGCCGAATGGGTGTGGCTGCTGGACCCGATCGACGGCACCCGTGCCTTCGTGACCGGGCGGCCTTTATTCGGCACGCTGATTTCCCTGCTGCACCAGGGCAAGCCGGTGCTGGGGCTGATCGACCAGCCCGCCACCGGCGAGCGCTGGATTGGCGTGGCCGGGGAAAAGACCCGGTTTCGTAGCCCGATGGGCGGTGTGGCCGGCTGCCGGCCCTGCCCCAGCCTGGGCAATGCCGAACTTTCCTGCACCAGCCCGGACATGTTCCTGCCCGAACAGCGGCCTGGGTTTGAACGGCTGCGCGCCGCCGCCCGCCGGGTGACCTGGGGTGGCGACTGCTACGCCTATGGCCTGCTGGCCCTGGGGCTGGTGGATGTGGTGGCCGAGGCGACCATGCAGCCATGGGACTGGGCCGCCCTGGTGCCGGTGGTTGAGGGCGCTGGCGGCCGCATGACCGACTGGGCCGGCCGGCCGCTGCAACTGGGCGCCGATGGCACTGTACTGGCGCTGGGCGACCCGGCGATGCTGGCCGAGGCCACCGGGCTGTTACGGCAGTTGTAGCGCGGGGCCGAAACCCCCATCCTTCGGCCATGCATCGTCGCACCCTGATAGGCGCCAGCCTTTCCGCCCCCCTGCTGCGCGGCCTGCCCGCCGTGGCGCAGCCCAGCCCCGCAACGAGTCGCCGCAGCCACGGCCTGGCGCTGCATGGCACGCCCAGCCTGCCGGCGGGGTTTCCGCATTGGCCCTGGGTGAACCCCAACGCCCCCAAGGGCGGCGAGATGGTGCGCTGGGCGCTGGGCAGCTTTGACAGCTTCAACCCCTTCGTGCTGCGCGGCACGCCCGGCGCCGGGCTGAACGCCTTGCAGAACGGCATGCTGTGGGAAAGCCTGCTGGAACGCTCGGCCGATGAGGCCAGCACCGGCTATTGCCATCTCTCGGCGCAGGTGGAGGTGGCCGGCGACAATAGCTGGGTGGCCTATGAGATTCGGCCCGAGGCGCGCTGGCATGACGGCAAGCCGGTGCTGGCCGAGGATGTGGCCTGGACCTTCGCCACGCTGATGGAAAAGGGCCGGCCGCTGTACCGCGCCTATTGGGGCGACGTGGCCGAGGTGAAGGCCGAGAGCGCCCGGCGGGTGCTGTTTCGCTTCAAGACCCGGGAGAACCACGAATTGCCCTCGATTCTGGGCGAATTGCCGGTGCTGCCGAAGCATTGGTGGGAAGGCCGCGACTTTGCCCGGCCAACGCTGGACCTGCCCTTGGGCAGCGGCCCCTACCGGGTGGAG
>CANFIE010000459.1 GCA_947446625.1 Acetobacteraceae bacterium
GCCGAGGCCGAGCGCCGCCCGGTGACCGGCCAGGCCCTGCTGACCGCGCTGGCGGTGGGGGTGGACGTCTCCTGCGGCCTGGGCCTGGCGGCGAAGCACGGTTTGCGCTTCTTCCGCCCGGCCACCTCCGGCGGGTTTGGCGCCGTGGCGGGGCTGGCCAGCCTGCGCGGCTTTACCGCCGCCCGCACCCTTGCCGCCTTTGGCCTGCATTACGGCCAGGTCAGCGGCACCATGCAGGCGCATGTGGAAGGCAGCCCGGTGCTGCCGATGCAGGTGGGGTTCAACGCCCGCGCCGCTTGGCAGGCCTGCGACCTGGCCGAAGCCGGCCTGCCCGGGCTGAGCGACGTGTTCGAGGGCCGCTTCGGCTACCTGCCGCTGTTCGAGGGTGAGTGGGACCTGGCGCCGATCCTCGCCGGGCTGGGGCAACGCTGGCTGATCAGCGAGTTGAGCCACAAGCCCTACCCCAGCGGCCGCGCCACCCATGGCGGGGTGGAGGGCGTGACCGTGCTGCGCGCCGCCCATGGCTTCAGTGCCGCCGAGGTGGCCGCGGTGGTGGTACATGGCCCGCCACTGATCAACCGGCTGGTCAACCGCCCGCTACCCGCCAATCCCAGCGCCAACTGGGCGCGCCTGTGCATGCCATACGTGCTGGCCAAGCTGCTGCAGCACGGCGAGGTGGATCTGGCGCATTTCCGTGGCGAGGCGCTGCTGGACCCCGCCACCCACGCCCTGGCCACCCGCATCCGCATGGCCGAGGATGGCAGCGCCGACCCCAACGCCCTGGCGCCGCAACGGGTGGAGGTGACGCTGCATGACGGCCGCGTGCTGAACCACGCCCTGCCGGAAATGCTGGCCGGGCCGAACCGCCCGCTGGACGAAGCGCGACACCTGGCCAAGTTCCGCCGCTGCCTGGCCTTTGCCGCCACGCCGCAACCGCGCGGCGAAGCGCTGATTGCGGCGGTGGCCGGCATTGAGGCCGCCGCCGATGTGGCGGCGGTGCTGCTTCAGTAAAGCCCGCCCAGCCCGGTATCCACGCTGGTGGCGCTGCCGCCCTGGGTGGCCTCCTCGGTCGGCGGCACGGCGCTGTTTTCGGTGCCGGGGCGGAAGGCTTCCAGAATCACCTGGCCGCTATCCGTGGTCAGCCGCACCAGCGCCACGCCCGGCGGGGCGCGGAACGGCACTGCCGGGCTGCCGCGCAGCGCCACTTCCAGAATGTCATGGAAGATCGGCGCCGCATTGCCGCCGCCGGTTTCGTTGTTGCCCAGGCTGCGCGGGTCATCAAACCCAACCCACACGGCAATGACGATATCGGGCGTGAAGCCGACGAACCAATTGTCGCGGTAGTCATTGGTGGTGCCGGTCTTGCCGGCGATCGGCCGGTTCAGCCCGCGCCCGGCGGCGGTGCCGGTGCCGCGCTGTACCGCCCCCTGCAGCAGGTTCACCATCTGGTAGATCGGAATCGGGTCGGCGATCTGCCGCCGATTATCGGGCAACTCCGGCGGGGTGCCGGGGGCGCTGGCGTCGCAGGCGGTGCAACGGCGGGTGTCGCTGCGCCAGATCAGCCGGCCGCGCTGGTCCTGCACGCTGTCGATGAAGGTGGGGGTTACCTGCTTGCCGCCATTGGCAAAGCTGGCATAGGCGGCGGCCTGCCGCAGCACCGTGGTTTCACCCGAGCCCAGCGACATGGCGATATAGGGCGGCATGTTGGGGATAACCCCAAACCGCGCCGCGGTTTCCGCCACCCGGTCCATGCCCACCTGCTGGGCAATGCGGATGGTAACCAGGTTCAGCGAGCGTTCCAGCGCGCCCCGCATGGTGATGTAGTTGTTGCTCAGCGTGTCGCCGTAATTGCCCGGCCGCCACGGCCCCTGCGGGGTCATGATCTCAATCGGCCCATCCAGATACCGCTGGTTGGGCGGGATATTCTGCTCCAGCGCCGTGAGATAGACGAAGGGCTTGAACGACGAACCCGGCTGCCGCATCGCCTGGCTGGCGCGGTTGAATTGGCTGCGCTCGAAGGACCAGCCCCCTGTCATCGCCAGCACGCGGCCGGTGGCGGGGTCCAGCGCCACCACGGCGCCCTCGGCCTGCGGCACCTGGCGCAACCCCAGGCGCTCCGGCCGAGCGGGAATGTTGCGGCCCTGCGCCGGGGTGGCGGCCAGCGTGTCAGCCAGCACCACCTCGCCCACACCCACCACATCGCTGATCCGGCGCGGATTGGGGCCGAAGCGCCCGCCATCCAGCGCCCGCCGCGCCCAGGCCAAATCCTCCAGCATCAGCGTGCTGGTCTTCACCTGCGGCGGGCCACGGAATTCGGGCCGCTCCACCCAGGCCAGCCGGGCGGTGCGGTCAGTTACTTCCTGCACCACGGCCAGCTTCCAGCCCGGCAGCGCGCCGGGCGGGCGGGCCACGGCTTCCAACTGGGCAATCCAGTCCCCGGCCGTGGGGTTGATGCGACCCACCGCGCCGCGCCAGCCGCCCCGCCGGCGGTCATATTGCAACAGGCCGTTGTGCAGCGCGGATTCGGTGGCGGCCTGCAAGGCCGGCTCCAGGCTGGTGCGCACCACCAGCCCGCCCATGGTGGTCTGTTCCGGGCCAAAGCGGTTGACCAATTCGCGCCGCACTTCCTCGGTGAAGTGCTGGCCGACGGCCACCATGTCGGGCCGCCGCGTCGGGCGCGGCACCAGCGCCTCGGCCCTGGCGGCACGGGCTTCCTGGGTGGTGATCACACCATCCTCGGCCATGCGCTCAATCACCCAGTCGCGCCGGGCGCGGGCGGCATCGGGAAAGCGCACCGGATTATAATTGTTGGGCGCCTTGGGCAGGGCACCGAGGAAGGCGGCCTCGGCCACCGTCAGGTCGTCCAGGCTTTTATTGAAATAGGCCTGGGCGGCGGCGGCCACGCCATAGGCCTGGGCACCCATGAAAATCTCGTTCAGGTACAGCTCAAGAATGCGCTCCTTGCTCAGCGCCTCCTCCAGCCTGGTGGCCAGAATCGCCTCGCGCAGCTTGCGCGTCATGCTGCGTTCGTTGCCCACCAGCATGTTCTTGGCCACCTGCTGGGTGATGGTGCTGGCGCCCGCCGGCCGCCGGCCCGTGCCATAGGCCTCCACATTGGTGATGACGGCGCGCAGGATGCCGATGGGATCAACGCCGTGATGCTCGAAGAAGCGCTGGTCCTCGGCGCTGACAAAGGCCATCTGCACCCGGCGCGGAATTGCCTCAATCGGCACGAAGATACGGCGCTCATTGGCCAGTTCAGCCATCAACCGGCTGTCGCTGGCGTAAATCCGGCTCATCTGCGGCGGTTGGTAGTCGGCCAGCCAGCGGAAATCCGGCAGGTCGCCGGCCACGCTCTGGTACAGCCCCCAGGCGGCCACAGCGCCGCCCAGCAACCCCACCATCACCAGGGTCAGCAGCAGGCGAATAATACCAAAGCCGCGGAACCGCCGGCGACGCTTCGGCTCGGGGGGCGGCGGCGGTGGCTCGCCTCCGCCCATGTCATCGGGCGCGGGCGCCGGTTCCAACCCTTGGCCCAACCCC
>CANFIE010000460.1 GCA_947446625.1 Acetobacteraceae bacterium
CTCATCCGCGCCCTGGGCGCCGAGGAACCGGCGCATGAAGGCGGCATCCACCCCGAGGAAGCCGAGGGCCGCCGCCTGGCCGCCGCCGCCGCCCTGGCCGAGATTGAGCGCCGCCTGGACGACCCGCTGGAAGGCGCCATCGCCGCCGACCTGGTGGCCGAATTCCGCGAGCGCGCCGGCCATCTGCATCGCACCGCGCTGAACCGTGGCGCCGGCGCCGCCGAACGCGCCGCCCGCCGCCGCCTGCGCCTGGCCGCCCTGGCCGCCAGCCGCGCCGCCCTGGCCGCTCACCATGCCGAAGCCGAGATGCAGGAGGAGATCCTGGTGCGGCTGGAGCATGAGCTGGACCTGGAGGAATTGCGCGTGCGCCACGCCCTGGGCAACGGCTGAACCACATTTTCGCGGCTTGATGCCGCGCAAGGCGCCCAAAGTCGGAACCTCCTAGGTTGCGCTCAACGCAGACCCCAGGAGAAACCCATGCACGTCGGCGATATCATGACCCGCAACGTTACCGCGGTGCCGGCTGATACCCCTGCCCTGGCGGTCGCCCGCCTGCTGGCCGACCGTGGTATTTCCGCCGTACCGGTCACCGACAATTGGAGCATGCTGCTCGGCATCGTCTCCGAGGCTGACCTGATCCACCGCCTGGCGGTCAGCGACCCGCCGCCCCCCGGCCTGCTGCACAGCCTGTTCTATGACCGGGACCGCGCCGCCAGCGAATACACCCGCGCCCATGGCGCCACGGCGGCTGACGTGATGACCCCCGAGCGCGACCTGGTAACCGCCGACGAGACCATGACGGTGGAACACGCCGCGCATCTGCTGGAACAGCACAAGGTGAAGCGCCTGCCGGTGCTGCGCGATGGTGTGCTGGTTGGCATTGTCAGCCGGGCAGACCTGTTGCGCGCCCTGCTGGTGCCGGCGGCCGATGCAACCGACGCCGCCATTACCGAGGAAGTGAAGGCCACCATGGCCCGACTGCCTTGGGCCGATGCCCCCTACGTCTTCTTCGACGTCAAGGAAGGCACCGTCACCCTCTATGGCTTCTGCCATTCGGCGGCGGTGCGCCGTGGCCTGCCCGCCCTGGTGGCCCAGGTGGCGGGCGTGGTCGCGGTCGAGGACCGCATCACCGTCAACGCCGCCAACCAGGCGCTGTAGCGCCTGATCCGCGCAGGCTGATGCGCCGAGGTGGTGAATCAGCCGCGCAAACAATGGCGGCAGGTCAGCCCTGCCGCTGCGCCTTCAGTTCGTCGCGAATCTCGGCCAGCAGCGCCTCGGTCGGCGTCGGGCCGGGCGGGGCGGCCGGGGCGGCGGCAGCCTTTTCCTTGCGCTGCAACCGCGCCAGCACCCGCACCACCCAGAAGATGGCAAAGCCAACGATGATGAACTTCACGATGGCATTGATGAATTTGCCATAGGCCAGCACCGCCGCGCCACCCTCTCGCGTGGCCGCCAGGGAGGCCTTGCGCTCGCCATTCAGCACCACGAACAGGTCGGAAAAGTCGATCCCGCCCACCAGCAGGCCGATGATCGGGTTCAGCACATCCTCCACCAAGGAAGCAACAATGGCGGTGAAGGCAGCGCCCACCACCAGACCCACGGCCAAATCCACCACGCTGCCGCGCAGCAGGAAGGCCTTGAACTCAGTTACCCAGCCGGGCTCCCGCAATGTCGGTAGCGCCATGGTCCTGTTCCTTACTCAGCTTTTCGCCAAACGCTGGCGCACGAACTCAATATCCTGCCGCATGGCGTACAGGTGCGCCGCATAGCCGGCCGGCACCACCATGCGCGAAAAATACGTCTCCAGCGCGCCCAGCTTTTCCTGCGCCCGCGCCCGCCCAGCGGCATCCGGCGCCATCGCGGCCTCGCGCTCAATCGCCCGTAGCCGGTCATAGCCACGCCACACCCGCATGCGCATCTGCCAAGCATATAGCGGCGGGGCAAAGCGCAGCAGCGGCAGCAGCAGGGTTATCAGCGGAATCGCCAGCACCCACAGCCGCTCCACCATCACCGCGAAGCGAAACGGCATCCATTGGTACAGCGTGCCCGGCCCGCGCTCATAGGCGTAGCGGGCGGCGTCCGGCACCGGCAATTCCTGGTTCAGCACGCTGGGGAAGCTGCCTTCGGTGGCAAACAACTGCCGGCCCCGATGCGTCGCCTGCATCACCCGCACCATCAGCGCTGCCAGTTGCGGGTTCACCTCGGCCCGCGCCGCCACAAAGGCGCTGGGCGCCATCAGCGTCACGGGTTGGGCCGGCAGGTCATGCGCCAGGGAATACCCCCCGCGCGGCAGCACCACCGCCGAGAGGAAGGGCAACCGCACCGCATAGGCGGCGGCGCGGGTCTGGAAATTCGCCAATTCCGCCTTCTCAGGGTTGCGCAGCAGCAGCGAGATCGCCGGCCCCGGCTGGGCGGCCACGAAAATCGCCAAATCCACCTGCCCGGCCAGCAGCGCTTCCGCCGCCGCCAGCCCGGCCAGGGGCAATGCCTCATAGCTGCCGGGCGGGGATTCATTCGCCGCCAGCAGCGCCAACGCCAGGGCACGGGTGCCGCTGCCCTCGGGGCCTATCGCCACGCGCCGGCCGGTGGGCTGCATCGGGCTGCGCAACCCGGCGCCCCGCCGCACGAACACCCAGGCCGGTTCATTGAAAATGGCGCCCAGCGAAACCAACCCGGCATCGCGTTCCTGCAGCACCACACCGCCCTGCACCGGGGCCAGGTCCACCGCCCCGTCGCGCAACAGCGCCAGGTTTTCCACGCTGCCCTCGGTGTGGTGCAGCGCCACTTCCAGCCCCTCGCGCTGCAGCGCGGCGGCATAGGTTTCGGCCACGTCGCGATAAACGCTGCCTTCCGGCCCGGTCGCGATCCGCACCACCGCCGGCGGCGGCGGCACCACGAAGTGCCAGGCCACATACACCCCGCCGGCCACCACCAGGGCGCCCAGCAGCCAAACGCGCAGAAAGGCGAGGAAACGGTCCATCATGGCGGCGGAGCTTAACGGAAAGTTCCGCCGCCGGCCAACACAGCCAGGCTACCGGCGCAGCAGATAATCCGGCAGGTCGGTCACCAGCGTCTGCGGAAACACCGTAATCAGCACCACCGTCAGCACCAGCATCAGGAAGAAGGGCATGCTGGCCTTGGCCACCTCGGTTTGTTCCTTGCCTGTCATGGTTTGCATCACAAACAGGTTGAACCCCACCGGCGGGGTAATCTCGGCAATCTCCACCAGCAGCACGATGAAGATGCCGAACCACACCAGGTCAAACCCCGCCTTCTGCACCAGCGGAATGACGATGGAGGTGGTCAGCACAATCATCGAAACGCCATCCAGCGCCGTGCCGAGGATGACATAAACCGCGGTCAGCACCGCGATCAGCCCATACGGCCCCAGATTCAGCGTGGCCACGCCATCGGCCAGCGCCGCCGGAATGCCGGTCAGCGCCATGCTCTTGGTCAAGAAGGCCGCGCCGGCCAGGATGAACATGATCATGCAGGAAAGCCGGGTGGCGCCCTTCAGGCTTTCCACAAAGCTGGTCCAGC
>CANFIE010000461.1 GCA_947446625.1 Acetobacteraceae bacterium
AGCAACACCCACCAGGGTAAACCCCAGCAGCGCCGCCCACGCATCCCACCCCATAAAAGGCAGAATAACCTAAGCTTCGTTCCAACCCAGCCAATCAAGGCTAAGTCAAAACAGCACCCAACCAATATCCGCTTGCGCAGATACTCAATCGAGATCCGATACACTTGTCAAAGAACAAAAACCCCACGCAGCCCAGCCTTCCAGCCAGACCACTCAACACCCTCGCGGGAATGGAGCTTTTCGCGTCAACCGCGAGCCGAACAACCTAATGACCAAAGCCACCGATGTCAACCCGCTTTCTCAGCGACCCGGCGGAGAAGCAAGCGCCTCAGCGTCGGGAGGCGGCTTTTATGACCCCACCCCCAACCTGGCAATCCCCTATTTTCAAAAATCTTCGATGCCCTTGCGGAACGCCACCCTCACGCCGCCTGCCGGGCATAGGCGGCGGCCTGCAACAGCACCGCCCCCTTCTCGGCAATCATGATGGTCGGCGCGTTGGTATTGGTGGAGGTCACCGTCGGCATCACCGAGGCGTCGATCACCCGCAGCCCTTGCAGCCCGTGCACCCGCAACTCGCTATCCACCACCGCCATGGGGTCCTGCCCCATCCGGCAGGAACAGGTGGCATGGAACACCGTGGTGCCGGTTTGCCGGGCATAGGCCAGGAACTCATCATCCGTCTGCACATCAGGGCCAGGCAGGGTCTCGGCCACCAGGTATTGCTTCAGCGCCGGGGCGTTGAACCATTCCCGCACCTTGCGCATGCCGGCGATGATGGTGCGCCGGTCACGCTCCTCGGCCAGGTAGTTGGGGTTGATCGCCGGCTGGTCATGTGGGTTGGCGCTGCGGGCTTCCACATAGCCGCGGCTTTCCGGCCGCATCTGCCAAATGCCGCTGGTCATGCCAGGCCTGGTGTCCAGCTTGCGGGTTGGCCCCGGGGCATAGCTGGCCGAGGCGAACAACGCCTGCACATCGGGCGTCGCACTCTCGGGCAGCACCTTCACCGAGGCCGCCAGCAGCGAGGCGGCATAGGTCAGCATGCCCCCGCCCGTGGCGGCGTATTTCAGCACCTCCCCCACCAGGCGCAGCCCGCGGGACCGTTCATTCAGGCTGGCCACCCCCTGCACTGTGGCCTGCACCCGCACCAGGAAATGGTCCTGGAAGTTGCGCCCCACCCCCGGCAGCGCGTGGTGCACCGGCACACCGATGCGGGCCAGATGCGCGGGGTCTCCCACGCCGGAAAGTTGCAGCACATGCGGCGTGCCGATGGCCCCGGCGGAGAGCACCACCTCCCGCGTCGCCCGCGCTTCCTCGGCCACGCCACCGCGTGAGAAGGCCACCCCCACGGCCTGGGTGCCGTTGAAAATAACCTTGTGCACCAAAGCGTTGGTGACAACCTTCAGGTTGGGTCGGCGCATGGCCGGGCGCAGGTAGCTGCGCGCCGCCGAGGCGCGGAACCGCCCACCACGGGTCTGCTGCACCCAGCCGATATGGTCGCCCAGCCCATGCGGCAGGTCGTTCAAATCGGGGCGGTATTCCCAGCCCATTTCGGTACCTGCCCGCACCGCTGCCTTGCACAATTCCGGCTGGTCGCGCCCCGGGGCGGTGTGCAGCGGGCCATCGGTGGCATGCACGGCATCGGCCGGACCTTCCCACCGCTCGGACTTGCGGAAGTAGGGGAAGACCTCCTCGGACGACCAGCCGCGATTCCCCAGCTGCGCCCAGTGGTCGTAATCCTCCGGCTGGCTGCGAATGTAGATCAGCCCGTTGATGGAACTGGAGCCGCCCAGCACCTTGCCACGCGGGTAGGGAATCTCGCGCCCGTTCAGGCCGGCGTTCTTGTCGGCCTTGTAGCCCCAGGTCAGCTTCGGGTGCTGCAGCAGCTTCATGTAGCCGGCGGGAATGTGGATGAACGGGTGCCAGTCGCGCCCTCCGGCCTCGATGAGAATGACGCGGGTGGCGGGGTCCTCGGTCAGCCGGTTGGCCAGCACGCAGCCGGCCGAGCCAGCCCCCACGATCACGTAATCCGCCTGCATCCCGGCCTCCCCGACTATTGGCGGCGATGTAATACCAAGCCGGCCCAGGTGCGAAGGCCATCCGGCCACGATAGGCTGGCACCAGAACCCGGAGGAACCCGCCATGCATGTTACCGCCCCCACCCGGCAGAGCGGCTGGATCGAGCGGCCGGATTGCCGGCTGGCCTACCAGCAGGTGGGGGAAGGCCCGGCCCTGGTCTTTGCCCATGGGCTGGGTGGCAGCATGCTGTCCTGGTGGCAGCAGGTGGCGCATTTCGCCCCGCGCTACCGCTGCATCAGCTTCTCGCATCGTGGCTTCTGGCCTTCCACCGCCCCGGCCGAAGGCCCCGACCCCGCCGCCTATGCCGCCGACCTGGCCGCGCTGGTGGACCAGTTGGGGCTGGGGGATATCCGCCTGGTCTGCCAGTCCATGGGGGGGTGGACCGGGGTGGAATACGCCCTGCTGCGGCCCGGCCGGGTGAAGGCCCTGGTGCTGGCCGCCACCACCGGCAGCCTGGACCCGGGGCAGATGCGCCAGGCCGAGCGCGACCGCCTGCCGGGCTGGGAGGCGGCCAGCGCCGCCGCCCGCAAGGCCCTGCTGGCCAACAATATTTTGCCGGCCGCCGGTGCCGCCATGGCAGCCGCCTCACCCGCGCTGCACCTGCTGTACAGCCAGCTGGACGCCATGACCCAGGGCATGGACAAGGAGGCGGTTCGCGCCCGGCTGATGGCCGCCCGCACCCGTCCACCGCACGCCCTGGCCGCTGCGCATTGCCCGGTGCTGTTCATTCCCGGCGGGCAGGACATTGTCATCCCGCCCTTCGCCGCCCGGGCCATGGCCGCCGAGATTCCCGGCGCCCAGGTGGCGCCCATCCCCGCCGCCGGGCATTCCGGCTATTTCGAACATGCGGCGGCGTTCAATGCGCTGGTGGAGGCCTTCCTCGATGGCATCGGCTGAAACCTTGGGCGTGCTGGGGCTGGACCACGCCACGCTGGTGGTGCCGGACCTCGCCGCCGCCATTGCCACCTACGAGACGCTGTTCGCCCAAGGCTGCACCGGGCGGGGCAGCGCCGAGGGGCTGGACTGGGCCTGCTTCGCCTTGGCCAATACCGCGCTGGTGCTGGTGACGCCCGGCGCGCAGGCGACCCACATGGCCCCGGTGCCGGCGGGGCTGGGCGCCCTGGCCTTTGCGGTGGCCGAGCCCGAGCGCAGCGCCCGCCTGCTGGAACGCCGCGGCCTGCCGGGCGCCGGCCCTGCCCTGCCCTGGCTGGCCGGCCCCGCCGTGCCGCTTTCACCCGAAGCTGCCCGAGGCCTGCACCTCGCCCTCACCGCCCCACGCCCCGCCGCCGCGCCAAGCACCACCCGGCTGGACCATCTGGTGGTGCGCAGCGCCGACCCGGAACGCAGCCTGGCGCTGTTCGGTGGCCGGCTGGGGCTGGAATTGCGGCTGGACCGCAGCGCCCCGGCCTGGGGCACGCGCTTTCTGTTCTTCCGCTGCGGCGACACGGTGCTGGA
>CANFIE010000462.1 GCA_947446625.1 Acetobacteraceae bacterium
CTGGGTGCGGTACTCCACCGAGGATGCCGCCAACTGCGCCGGGGTATTGCCCACCGGCGTCATGCCAATCTGCTCCAGCCGCGTCCGCACCTCGGGTTCCGCCAGCGCCGCCACCAGCGCCTGCTGCACCCGGGCGATCACCGTAGCCGGCGTGCCGGTCGGCGCCCAGAAGCTCGCGGCCTCCGCCCGGTCAAACCCCGGAAAGCCCTGCTCGGCCACGGTCGGCACATCCGGCAGGCTGGGCAGCCGGCGCGGCGAGGATATGGCCAGCGCCCGCAACAGCCCCTCTCGCACCAGTGGCACCGCCTGCGGCAAGGTCGAGAAGCCCCAATCGGTATCCCCGCCCATCACCCCGGCAATGGACTGGCTGCCACCCCGATACGGCACATGCGTCGCCGTCACCCCGGCGCGGTTCAGCATGATCAGGCTGGTCATGTGCAGCCCGCCCGCCATGCCGGAACTGAAGTAGGAAAGCCGGCCCGGCCGCTCCCGCATCATCCGCAGCAGCCCGGCCAGGTCCCGCGCCGGGTGGTCGGCCTTCACCACCAATATCACCGGCGCCTCGGCAATCTGGCTCACCGGGGTGAAGGATGTCTGCGCGTCGTAGCTCAGGTTGCGGAACAGCATGTTGTTGGTGTTCAGCCCCAGCCCAGTGGAGAGCAGGGTATAGCCATCGGGCGCGGCGCGGGCTGCCTCGGCCTCGCCAATGGTGCCGCTGGCGCCGCCCTTGTTGTCCAGCACCAGGGGCTGGCCGAGCAAGCGCCCCATATACGGCGCCACCAGCCGGGTGGGTGTGTCCACCCCACCGCCGGCCGGCCAGGCCACCACCACGCGAATCGGCCTTACCGGATACTCCGCCGGCTGCGCCCCCAGCGGGCGCGCAAGGCTGCCGGCGGCCAGGGCCAGGCCCAGCAATTGGCGGCGGTTTGGCATGGTGGTCCCCCCGTTGTTGCCGGGCAGTCTGCGCCCATCGGCAAAGCTTGGAAAACCCCCCGGCAAGCGTAGAATGCCGGTAACGATAATCCCCTGGGAGGCTCCGGCCATGCTGAACGCCCAACAATTGCAGCAATTCGAGCAGGAAGGCTGGCTCTACTTCCCCGAAGCCTTCACCGCTGAGGAAGTGGCCGTCCTCCGCAACGAGGCCGAGGGCATCTACGCCGTGGACCGCCCCGAGGTCTGGCGTGAGAAATCCGGCGCCCCCCGCACCGCCTTCGCCGCGCATCTGTACAACGAGGCCTTCGGCATCCTGGGCCGCCACCCGCGCCTGATCCGCCCGGTCGAGCAGATCTTCGGCGAACAGCTCTACATGCATCAGTACAAGATCAACGCGAAGGCCGCCTTCACCGGCGATGTCTGGCAATGGCACCAGGACTACGGCACCTGGCTGCGCGATGATGGCATGCCCGAGCCGCGCGCCATGAACATCGCGGTGTTCATGGACGAGGTGATGCCGATCAACGGCCCGCTGATGCTGATTCCGCGCAGCCAGCACCAGGGCAACCTGGCCGCGGCGCATGACACCTCCACCACCAGCTACCCGCTCTGGACCATCAACGACGATGTGGTGACCAAGCTGGTGCAGGAAGGCGGCATCGTCTCCCCCACCGGCAAGGCCGGCGGCGTGCTGATGTTCCACGGCAACCTGGTGCATGGCAGCGCGCCCAACATCACGCCCTATCCGCGCAAGATCGTGTACCTGACGCTCAACGCGGTCTCGAACCACATCCGCAAGCCGACGCGGGCGGAATGGATTGCCCACACCGATTTCACGCCGATTGTGCCCTGCGACGACGGCGCGCTGCTGGACTACGCCCGGCGCTACAAGCAGGCGGCGGAATAAGCAGCACGCCTTGGCTCCGTTCACGCCACGTTCTATATCGGGGCGGTGACCGCATCACCGCCCCCTGATTCCGCCGCCGACTACCTGGCCCGCCTCAACGCCGAACAGCGCGAGGCGGTGGAAACGCTCGACGGCCCGCTGCTGGTGCTGGCCGGCGCCGGCACCGGCAAAACCCGGGTGCTCACCACGCGCTTCGCCCACCTGCTGAAAACCGGCAAGGCCTGGCCCGGCCAGGTGCTCAGCGTCACCTTCACCAACAAGGCGGCGCGCGAGATGCGCGAGCGCGTCGCCGCCATCATCGGCCAACCCGCTGATGGCCTCTGGCTCGGCACCTTCCACGCCCTCTGTGCCCGCATGCTGCGCCGCCATGCCGAGTTGGTGGGCCTGACCAGCAGCTTCACCATCCTGGATACCGACGACCAGTTGCGCCTGTTGAAGCAGGTGATGGATGCCGCCGGCGTGGACCTGAAGCGCTGGCCCGCCCAAGGCCTCATGGGCATCATCCAGCGCTGGAAGGACCGCGGCCTGCTGCCGGCCCGCATCACCCCGGCGGAGGACAGCGACTACGCCAACAACCGCGCCAAATCCCTGTACGAGGCCTATCAGCAGCGCCTGCGCGACCTCAACACCGCCGATTTCGGTGACCTGATGCTGCACATGGTGGAGATCTTCAAAGCCCACCCCGAGGTGCTGGCCGACTGGCACCGCCGCTTCCGCTACATTCTGGTGGACGAATACCAGGACACCAACCTGGTGCAGTATCTCTGGCTGCGCCTGCTGGCCCAGGGCCACCGCAACATCTGCTGCGTGGGCGATGACGACCAGTCCATCTATTCCTGGCGCGGCGCCGAGATTGAAAACATCCTGCGGTTCGAGAAGGATTTCGCGGGTGCCCGGATCGTGCGGCTGGAAGCGAACTACCGCTCCACCAAGCCCATCCTCGGCGCCGCCGCCGGCCTCATTGCCCACAACGCCGGGCGCCTGGGCAAAACCCTGCGCGCTGGCCGGAATGACGCGGAAGGCGAGCGCGTCCACATCGTCTCGCTCTGGGACAGCGAGGAAGAAGCCCGCATGGTGGGCGACCGGGTGGAGCAGGCCCGCCGCGCTGGCCAGAACCTGGACGAAGTCGCCATTCTGGTCCGCGCCGGCTTCCAGACCCGCGCCTTTGAGGAGCGCATGATCACGCTGGGGCTGCCCTACCGCGTGGTCGGCGGCCTGCGCTTCTATGAGCGGCAGGAAATCCGCGACGCGCTGGCCTATCTCCGCGTGCTGGCGCAACCGAATGACGACCTGGCCTTCGAGCGCATCATCAACACCCCCAAGCGCGGCCTGGGCGACACCACCATGAAGGCGCTGCACGACATTGTGCGCGAGCAGCGCATGCCGCTGTACCAGGCCGCCCAGCGCGCCCTGCCGGGCATGCGCCCCAAGCCGCGCCAGGCCTTGCAGGAATTGCTGCAGGGCTTCGAGCGTTGGCGCGAATTGCTCGACAAGGAAGGCCATGTGGTCACCACGGCCACGCTGCTGGACGAGAGCGGCTACACCGACATGTGGAAGCAGGACAAATCTCCCGAAGCCCCGGGCCGGCTGGACAATCTGAAGGAATTCGTCCGCGCGCTGGGTGAGTTCGAGAACCTGTCCGCCTTCCTCGACCACACCGCCCTGGTGATGGAAAACGAGGAAAAC
>CANFIE010000463.1 GCA_947446625.1 Acetobacteraceae bacterium
GAAGCGCTGCGCCCCGCCCAGCCAGATCAGCGCGCAGGCGGAAAAGCAGCTCTGCTGATCCGCCACCACGGTCTCCAGCGCCCGCATCCTAATGAAGCGGCCAATCTCCAGGGCGGCGGCCACGTTGCCACCTGGGCTGCTCAGGAAGACCAGAGGCGCCTGCAACTGGCCGGCTGCGGCCTTGAAGACATCGTCGGCATTGGCGGTGATATCGCCGGAAACCACCACCGCCGGCCGGTTGCCGATCTGGCTTGTGAAGATGTTCTGCGACCAGGCCGGCGTGGCGGTGAGAACGGCCAGCAGGAGCATGGTGGCGGTGGCCCACAGCAGCTTGCGCTGGCGCATTTTCGGCAAACTGATCAAACGCCCCCAGGCCGCATTCATGCCGCCCGCCCCCTGCCGGTCCCAGGTTCACCTGGAGATCACGCCTAGTTGTAGCCGAAATGCTGAGCTTGCTGCAGAGGGGACATGAGCAGCGTGAGGGCTCAGCCCGTTCGGTGTATGGTCACCACCATGCTGAAATCCGCCGCCTTGCTCACCGCCAGCCTGCTGCTGGGCGGCCTCGCCAGCGCCGGGCCTGCTGCGTCCGTGGCTAGCTCTGAGGCATGCCCACAGACCGCCTCAGGGCCGCGGGTACTGGGCCCAGAACTGCCAATCCTCGCCAACGGTGGCCGGCTCTGGCAGGCGGGCCGGCCGGCTGAGGCCTGCGTCCAGATCATTGAGCGGGACGCGATGCCGCAGCCCAATCCAACTTGCGCCGGATTAATCGACTGACCCCGTAATTAGGCCCTTGCCTCCATGAGACCGCTACGGAACGATCACGGTATAGTCTGCCGTGTGTAAGGTAGTGGCCGGCACCCAACACCACGAAAGTGGCATCTTTGGTATGGGCCAGCTATCAACCGGCGCAGGGGTCAGTTTTGCAGCAGACAAAGAAACTGGGGCAGTGCAGTCGTGGTCGGCGATGGCTTCGAACCCAGGGAGCTATTGTACCGAATTCGTAATGTGACGCTCAGGGGCCTAGGCCCGCGCGTAGCGCAGTTCTTGCGCTCTAGATATGTGAATGACCGCGCGAAGCTGCTGGCCCGGGATTTCAACGTCTCTGCGAGCACTACCCAACGTTGGCTTGATGGCACAGCGCCAACCACGGCCCACCTCGAGGAGATGGTGGCACGCTGGGGGCGCCCTTTCGTGATGGCGATCTTCCTGGAGGAAGCAAGCAAGCCGGGCAACGGCCAACTCGAACAGTTGCTCCGCGCAAAGCAGGCAGTAAGGGAGGACATCGTCCGCACCGCCCCCCCGTTGCAAGCGGCATCCCGACTTGATGAGGCGGGTGTCAAAGCTCCAGTTGATTGGTCGCCTACGAAGATACAGTATTCCGCGCGGCGACCGGCAACGCGAGGTGAGTTGTTGGAGAGCCTACTGCGCAGCATCCCTGAGGATCTAGGCGCTCAGGCCTCCACCCCGGCCGAAGGCTCGTTAGGTCGATTGCTGCGTTGGCTCCGAAGCACTTAGGCGCGCCAAGTCAAACCGAAATGCCTGTCACAATCTGACAACTCTCGAGGCGAGCCAGCGCGACCTGAATGCGAAATCCTTATGTCATGGCGAGATAGTCGCCATGTCTCTGGGATGGCTACGACATGGCGATATGTGCCTCGAAGGTGAAAGATAGCAACCGCGCCTAGTGTACTCCCCGCGATTGATCGACGGCGACGTACCCGGTCATCAGCATGTCGGCGCGGATCAACGCCTCGGATTCGCTTGGGAAGCGTCTCGCTGTATTTCTAAGACAACGCCATCCCAAAAACCGGGCAAAAACGTTGGCCCGCCTTTTGATGGTGTCGGTGCCAACAGCCCAACGCTGGCTGGACGGCACTCGCCCGACCATTGAGCACTTCCTGCGAATGCATGCGCTCTGGGGAGAAGATATGTTGCGAGCGGTTTTCCCCGGGAGTTTCCAGCGTGCCGACGCGGAAATTCGAAGGCTCCGGCGACGTGGGGGAGGCGCGAGGGTCAAGACCGATAGCTTATCAGAATCTGATAGGTGACGGCTCATGCATGATCCGGTGCCTGCCTGTACTGGTGGCTGGCTTATTCGTGAACGCTTTGCCGGGAGACATCGCCATGCGGGCTATCAAATCACTTGCCGTCATCGGAGCGGCCCTTGCCCTTGCGGGCGTGGCTCATGCCGCTGAGAAGCAGGATAGTGGATTCTACGTGCATGGCAGCCTGGGTGCCATACAGCCCAATGCCTCCACTGCCAACTACTCTGCCTTCAATCCCGCTCTGGGCTACAGCGTCACTGGTAGCACCAGCATTGGCTATCAGGTCGGTATGGCAGGGACTGCCGGCCTTGGCTATCGCGTGAACCGGGTGCTTCGCCTGGAAACCGAGTTCGACTACGGCAGTTCGAAGGTTACGTCTGGAGGGAGCGCGACCATGGTCGCCGGCTACGTGGCGGCTTATGCTGACATCCCGGTCGGGGTCTCAGTTCTGCCATACGTTGGTGCCGGGATTGGCTTTGGTCAGACCCGCATGACCGGAATCACCACGTCTGGGCTCTCTGCCTTCGCTGAAGTAGGTCTAGGTATCCCAGTGACGGATAGCGTGACGATCTCACCGGCCGCGCGCTTCCTCTGGCTTAACAATGGGAACGCCTACGTCGCAGACAGTACTGCTTGGATGGGGCGTCTCGCAGTTCGCTGGTCGTTCTGAATATTGATTTAACTGACGAGGGCCGCCCGGTCCCCAGCATAGCGCCGCTAGCCCGGATTATTTATCAGGGTTGGCGGGCATGCTACAACTCCTTGGTCAGGCATAGAATTCGGCTGCGAGACCTGAACCCCGCCGATGTCGGAGCCCCTGCCCGCCAAGGTTGAAACTACTCCCGCGCCGCCCGGCCTGTCCCCGGTCTGCGCCAAGCCCATCATCGCCCGCTTCGACGGCGGCCAACTCTCCTCGGATGCCGGCGTGCTGGCGCTGCGCGAGATCAAAAGCCGCCTCGGCATAGCTGACCGTCTGCCGCCTGCGTGGCCAATCCTCGTACGCCTGGGCGTGTCGTGCACGGCGTCGCCGCCATCCTGCGGTTCCGGATGCTGCTGATTGCCGCCGGCTATGCGGACGGCAAAGCCCGCTTGCAGGCCATTGTGGTGACGATGCGCGGTGGCGCGGAGCGATGCACGGCGCAGACCTGATCCTGCCTGGGCCGCAGGTCAGGCCGCTCGACTGCCTCAGGCCCAGAGGCGCCGCAGCAGGTCGCCAAAGGTGGGGGGAACTTCCCGCGAGAGGTCCGCAATGGCCTTTGAGTGCCGGTACCGGGGAGGCGGCAGCGCGCTGTAGCGCCGGGAATTATCCGACCATCCCGCCTGTGCCGGGGTGGCCCCAACCTCCAACAGGTTTTGCCCACGTTGCAGCGGTGGCGAGCGTCGGCTCACCTCCTTCAGCATGGCGGCGCGGGCGGTGATCAGTTGCTGTATGCGCGGGTCGCGGCGCC
>CANFIE010000464.1 GCA_947446625.1 Acetobacteraceae bacterium
GGTCAGGCCAAAGCCCCAATTCACCATGTTGCCTTCGGTGCCGGTGATGTTGTTGCGGATGCCGGCATGCATGTGGTCGCGCGTCATCTCCTCCACGCTCTTGCGCGAGAGGATGCGCTGGCCGCCCAGCGTGCCGCCATTCAGCAGCATCTGGGTGAAGCGCAGATAGTCGGCGGCAGTGGAAACCGCGCAGCCACCACCGCAGTCAAAGCCCGGTTCGCTCAGGCCCATCTCCACGCTTTGCAGCTGCTGGGTTGCGGGGTCCAGCGGCAGCGGCGTGGCGTAGCGGTGGCGCTGGGGCTGCGGCACCACAAAGCCGGTATCGGCCATGCCCAGCGGCTGGAACAGCCGGGCCTGCAGGAAGCCACCCAGGCGCTGGCGGCTGATATCCTCCACCACCAGCCCCAGCACATCGATACCCAGGCCGTAATCCCAGGTGCTGCCCGGCTGGTACAGCAGCGGCAGGCCGCCCAGCTTTTCGATGAAGCTGGCCGCATTGTACTGCCGCGACGCCCCGCTGGAGGAAGGCGGGTAGAGCCGGTGCAGCGGCGTGGTGCCGCGCGCGCCATAGGTGAGGCCCGAGGTATGCCGCGCCAGGTCGGTAATGGTCATCGGGCGCAGTGCGGCTTCGGTATTGGCGGGGTTGCCGTCCTGCGCCACGCGGTTCTGCCCCAGCGCCGGGAACCAGCGGCCCACCGGGTCGGTCAAGGCCAGCTTGCCTTCCTCCAGCAGCATCAGCGCGGCCACGCCGGTCAACGGCTTGGTCATGCTGGCAATGGGGAAGATGGCATCGCGGGTCATCGGCCGGGTGCGGGCACCGTCCAGGTGGCCGAAGGCCTCGAAGTAAGCCAGCTTGCCGCGCCGGGCGATGGCGATGACCGCGCCGGGCAACTGCCCGCGGGCGATATCGGCATTCATGGTGCTGGCGATCCGCCCCAGCCTTTCGGGCGAAAATCCCAGCGATTGCGGCGTGGCACGGGGAAGCGGATCCGCCGCCAGGGCAGGTGTGGCGCACAGCATCAGCAGCGCCGCGAACAGGAATTTGCGCATGTCACTCTCCCTCAATCCACAATCGCCTGATGCACCAGGGCGTTGATCGTCTCGCGGTAGTGCACCCGGGCCTGGCCCGGAATGCTGGCCATGAACACCACCACCAGCTGTTCACGCGGGTCCACCCACATGGCGGTGCCATAGGCGCCGTCCCAGCCCCAGGCGCCGGCATTGCCCAGCATGGCGGCGCCGCCCTCGCGCCGCACGGCAACGGTAAGGCCAAAGCCCCAGGCGCCGCTGTAGGGGCGGCGCTCGCTCAGCGGAAACCGAATGCCCTCCATGTGGTCGCGGGTCATTTCAGTCACGGTGCTGCGCGAGAGGATGCGCCGGCCCTCCAGCACACCGCCATTGGCCAGCATCTGCGCAAAGCGCAGATAGTCCCCGGCGGTGGAAACCGCGCAGGCGCCACCGCAGTCAAAGCCCGGCGGGGCCATGCCCATTTCCACCCGCTGCGCCGCGCCGCCCATGGGGTCGTTCGGCAGCGGGCGGGCGTAGCGGCCGTGCTTGGCCTCGGGCACCAAAAAGCCCGTATCGGCCATGCCAAGCGGGCGAAACACGCGCTGTTCCAGCAGCGCGCCCAGGCGCTGGCCACTGGCGCGTTCCGCCACCAGGCCCAGCACATCGGTGGAGATGCCATAGGCCCAGATGGTGCCGGGCTGGTACATCAGCGGCAGTTCCGCCATGCGCTGGATGAAGCTCTCGGCGTTGAAGTTCTGCGCCGCCACGCCGGAGCCCGCGGGCAGCAGCCGATGCAGCGCGGTGGTGCCATAGGCCCCGCTCATGATGCCGGAGGTATGGCGCATCAGGTCCAGCACGCGGATCGAGCGTGTGGCCGGCACGGTGTTCTCCGGGTTGCCATCCACCGCCACGCGCCTGTTGGCCAGGGCCGGCAGAAACCGCTCCACCGGGTCGTTCAGCCGCAGCTTGCCTTCCTCCAGCAGCAGCAGCGTGGCCACGCCGGCCATGGGCTTGGTCATGCTGGCCAGCGGGAAAATCGCGTCACGCGGCATGGGCCGGGTGCGGCTGCCGTCCAGGTGGCCAAAGGCCTCCAGATAGGCCAGCTTGCCGCGCCGGGCGATGGCGACCACCGCGCCGCTGAACTGCCCGGCGGCGGCATCCGCCCCCAGCACCGCGCCAATGCGCGCCAGCCGTTCCGGCGAAAGCCCCACCGACTGCGGCGTGGCACGCGGTAGCGGACCTGGCGCCGCTTGCGGCGACGGGTCAGCAGCCAGCGCAGGGCCAGCCAGGGCCAGCGCCATGGTGGCCAACAACAGCTTTTTCATGCGGCGTTTCCTTCCTTTTCCCGGAAGGCTACGCCGAATGGCCGCTGCGGCAAGTCAGGCCTTTTTTTCCCAGCCTCGCTCGCCCTGCTGCCAATAGCTCAGGCTATGCCCGGCTGCCTTGGCGCTGCGCCAGCGTTGCCGCGCCGCCGCCAGCGCCTCGGCGTCATTGCCGTCAAACAGGTCGAACACCCGGTCATAGCCATCCAGATACGCACTGCTGGCGCCGTCCACCAGAAACAGGAAGCGGGCGCCATTGGGGGCGGGGCCATCGGTTTCGGTCAGCCATATCGGCTGCATGGCGGCGTGGCCGGCGCGGGCGCTGCCATGCGGCAGCCAGTCGGGGTCGCTGCCTTTCCACAGGCTGTCATCCAGCGCGGCCACCCGCACGGCGCTGCCGGCGAGCACCAGGGCACGCCCCTGTTGCTGCAGCACGCGGGCCAGCAGCCGGGGCAGCGCCTGGTCCAGCGGCGTGCGGGTCAGGTGGTAGAAGCCAATCTCCGGCATCAGACGTGGTCCGGGTCCTCAAAGTGGCGTGCCACCAGCCGGTCAAGCAGCCGGGCGCCGAAGCCGGTGGGGCGGTCATGCTCATCCAGCCGCATGGCGGCGATGTCCAGATGCGCCCAGGGGCCACTGCCGGCGAATTCCCGCAGAAAGGCGGCGGCGTGGCAGGCATCGGGCTGGCCGCGCCCGGCGCAGCACTGCTTCAGGTCGGCAATCTCGCTTTCCAGATCGGCCCTGTGGCTGTCGGCAATCGGCATCGGCCACAGCAACTCGCCCACCTCGGCCCCCGCTGCCTGGGCATGCGCCTGCAAGGCCAGGTTGTTGCCGAAGATGCCGGCATGGTGCCGGCCCAGTGCCACGCCAATGGCGCCCGTCAGTGTCGCCAGGTCCAGCATGGCGCGGGGGCGCAGCCGGCTGGCGGCGAAGTGCAGCGCATCGGCCAGCACCAGCCGGCCCTCGGCATCGGTGTCCACCACCTCCACCGTGCGGCCGGCCAGGGTGTGCAGTACGTCACCGGGCCGGTAGCTGGCGGCGCCCAGCGCGTTTTCGGCAATGGCCAGCACCGCCACCGCCGGGGCCGGGCTGTGGCGCAGCGCCAGGGCCAGCATGGCGCCGGCGCAGGCGGCGGCGCCGGCCATGTCGCTGGTCATGCGCTCCA
>CANFIE010000465.1 GCA_947446625.1 Acetobacteraceae bacterium
GAGCAAGAAATCCGTTCTGATGATTCCACCAGAACGGATATTGCTCTAGAGAATGATCACTCTCTAGCCTTTTTTGAGCGACTGATTCGCGCCTTTCGCCGAGCCCGTCTCAACCGATCAGGGGCTAAACCTTCTCCGGATACAGCGCCGCCAGCCCGGCCTCGCTGGCATCGCACCGCCCGCGTTCGGTAATCAGCCCGGTCACCAACCGCGCCGGAGTCACGTCAAACGCCGGGTTGGCCGCCGGGCTGCCGGGGTTCACCACCCGCACCGTCTCCACCCGGCCATCCTTGGTGATGCCGGTCATGTCGGTCACTTCGGCGCCGCTGCGTTCCTCGATGGGGATTTCCTTCACCCCGTCGCGCACTCGCATATCCAGCGTGGAATGCGGCAGCGCCACCCAGAAGGGCACGCCATTGTCATGCGCCGCCAGCGCCTTCAGGTAGGTGCCAATCTTGTTGGCCACGTCGCCGGTGCGGGTCACGCGGTCGGTGCCCACAATGCAGATATCCACCTGGCCATGCTGCATCAAATGCCCGCCGGCATTGTCGGCCACCACGGTGTGCGGCACGCCATGCTTGCTCAGCTCAAACGCGGTCAGCGACGCACCCTGGTTGCGCGGCCGGGTTTCATCCACCCACACATGCACATCCAGCCCGGCATCATGCGCCTGGTAAATCGGGCTCAGCGCGGTGCCGTAGTCCACGGTGGCCAGCCAGCCGGCATTGCAATGCGTCAGCACATTCACCCGCCCCTTGCGGGCGGCAATCTCCTGCAACAGTGGCAGTCCATGCTGGCCGATCATCCGGCACGTCTCGGCATCATCATCGGCAATCGCCAGCGCCTCGGCATAGGCTGCCGCCACGCGGGCCTCGGCCGGCAGCGGCGCCAAAGCGCGCTGCATGCGTTCCAGCGCCCAGCGCAGGTTGATCGCGGTCGGCCGTGTCTCGCCCAGCCGCGCCACGCAGCCTTCCAGCATGGCGGTGCTGGCATCCGCCCGCAGCGCCAGCGCCACGCCATAGGCCGCCACGGCGCCAATCAGCGGCGCACCACGGGTCTGCATGCTGCGGATCGCATGCGCCGCCGCTGCCTCGTCGGTCAGGCGCAGAATCTCCACCACCCAGGGCAGCCGGGTCTGGTCCAGAATACGGACAGACCAGCCATCAGCCGGGTCCACCCAAACGCTCCGAAAAGGCGTGCCGTCGATCTTCATGCGCGTGTTCCCCAAGCCTGGCGGGCGGGGGGATAGCACAGCCCAGCGCCGCCGCCACGCCAATCCCCTTGCCCCCGCCCCACCCCCGGGCGCACTTAACCCGCATGCCCCAACCCCCCGCCATGCCGCCCCGCCCGCCCAGCTACAACAAGGCCGTGGCCCTGGTGCTGCAAGGCGGTGGCGCGCTCGGCAGCTACCAGGCCGGCGTGTATGAAGTGCTGGCCGAAAGCCCCTACCTCCCCGAATGGGTCGCCGGCATTTCCATCGGTGCCATCAACGCCGCCCTCATCGCCGGCAACGCCCCGGCCCAGCGCGTCGCCCGGCTGCGGCAATTCTGGGAAGGCATCACCGCCCCCTCGGCCTGCTGGCCCGGCTGGCTCGGCCTGCTGGGCGGCAACCGCTGGGGAGACCTCTCGCAGCCCGGCGCCGCCGCCGCCACGCTGTTCGGCCAGCCCGGCTTCTTCACCCCGCGCCAGCCGGCCGAATGGCTCGGCAGCCCCGGCCCCAACAGCTTCTACGACACCAGCCCCCTGCGCGAGACGCTGGAGCGCCTGGTGGATTTCGACCGCATCAACGCCCGCGAAACCCGGCTCAGCGTTGGCGCCGTCAATATCCGCACCGGCAACGTCATCTATTTCGACAACGCCAGCACCATCATCCGGCCCGAGCACATCATGGCCAGCGGTGCCCTGCCGCCGGCCTTTCCGCCGGTGGAGATTGATGGCGAGCATTACTGGGATGGCGGCCTGGTCTCCAACACGCCGCTGTCATACCTGCTGGAAAGCGTGCCGCATTGCAGCCACCTGGCCTTCCAGGTGGACCTGTTCCCCGCCCGCGGCCCGCTGCCCACCACCCTGGCCGAAGCGGCGGAACGCGAGAAGGACATCCGCTATTCCAGCCGCACCCGCGCCGCCTCCGATATCGGCCGGCTGCAGCAGGATTTGCGGGTCAACATCAACGCCTTGTGGACGCAACTGCCCGCCGCCCTGCGCGCCACGCCGGAAGCGCAATACCTGTATGATTTCGGCGCCCCCTCCACCATGGACATCGTCCAGCTGATCTACCGGCCCGACCGCCCGCAGGGCGGCACCAAGGATTTCGAGTTCAGCCGCGCCACCATGCAGGCCCGCTGGGCGCAGGGCAGGGCGGATGCGCTGGCCACGCTGCAAGCCGCCCCCTGGCTGGCCCCCATGGCCGCCGAGGAAGGCGCCCGCACCTTCGACGTACTGCGCCCGGAAGGCTGAAGCCCCGCGTGGCGCCGCCGCCCCGGTAGCGTTATGATGCCGGCAATCCTGTGCCGGAAACGCCGCATGCGCCTGCCTCGCCCCCTGCTGGCCCTGCTTGCCCTGCTGCTGCTGGCCAGCGCCGGCCCGGCCTGGGCCGAACGCCGCGTCGCCCTGGTGGTGGGCAATGGCGCCTATGCCAGCCACGCCGTGCTGGCCAACCCGCGCCGAGACGCCGAGCGCATGGCCGAGATGCTGCGCACCGAGTTGGGCTTCGAGGTACTGGCCCCGGTGCTGGATGGCTCGCTGGCCGCGCTGGATACGGCGCTGGACCAATTCCAACGCGCCGCCGAGGGTGCAGAGCTGGCGCTGTTCTTCTACGCCGGCCACGGCATGGAACTGGAAGGCCAGAACCGCCTGGTGCCGGTGGACGCCAAGCTGGAACATGAGCGCGACGTACCGCGCCAGACCATTCCGCTGGACAATGTGCTGAACGCCATGCGCGGCGCCCGCTTCAAGGTGGTGCTGCTGGACGCCTGCCGCGACAATCCCATCGCCCAGCGCATGATCCGCCTGAACCCCCAGCGCGCCGCCGGCGGTGGCGGCCTGGCCGAGCTGAAGGAGGTGCCGGAAGGCACTGTCATCGGCTTCGCCGCCGCCCCGGGCCGCACCGCCTCCGACGGCAATGGCCAAAACAGCCCCTTCACCACCGCGCTGCTGCAGAACCTGGCCAAGCCGGGCGACGAAATCCGCCTGGTGCTGGGCGATGTGGGCGAAAGCGTGCGCCGCGCCACCAGCAACGCCCAGCAGCCCTGGGTGAACTTCACCATGAGCGGCCGGGTCTTCCTGCGCCCGGCCAGCGCCGGCACGGCGGCCCCTGCCGCCGTTGTGGCCCCCACTCCCGCTCCCGCTCCGGCGCCCGTGCCAGCCTCGGCGCCAACCCCGGTGCCCGCTCCGGCCCCCACCCCTGCGCCGACCCCGGCACCCGCCACCGCGCCCGCTCGCGCTCCCGCACCAACCCCAGC
>CANFIE010000466.1 GCA_947446625.1 Acetobacteraceae bacterium
CACGCCCTTCGCCAGTTCGGCCGAGCGCAGCCGCGCCATGCACCCATGGCTCAGCGCATACAACACAACCAGGCCCCACTCAGCACTCAAGGGAAAGCCACCCATCAGCCGCATCGCCAGGAATGACCTCCTTGGCAATGACATCTAGCGTTTGTTCACGCGGCTGGTTCACCCCGCCGGTGCTGCCACCGGCGACGATCAGGCGCGAAGTTGCTGTTACTGGTCCAGCACCACGCCCAGGCGGCGGGCGCGGTCCTTCCAGCGCACATCATCGGCGGCCACATGCGCGATGAAGCCGGCGCGGTTGGCCGGGTCGGCCACAAAGCCATTCGACGTCAGGAAGGCGGTGGCCTCGGCGCTGTTGGCAATGGCGTGCATTTCCGCCGCGATGCGGTTGGTGATGGCATCCGGCGTGGCCGGGGGCGCCAGCACGCCGAACCAAAGGTCGCCCACCAGGCCGAAGCCCTGCTCGGCGAAGGTGGGCACGCTGGGCGCGCCGGAGAAGCGCTGCGGGTTCACAATGCCCAACGTCTTCACCAGGTTGCCCTGGGCCATGGCCACGCTGATGGGCAGCATGAAGGCGTCCACCTGGTTGGCGATAAGCGCCTGCACCGCCGGGGCGGCACCCTGGAAGGGCACGTGCTGCAGGCGCAGCCCGGCCTCGGCGGCGAAGGTTTCCATCATCACCTGGCTGGTGCTGCCCACGCCCCAGCTGGAATAGGTCAGCGGCTGGGCGGCGGCCTTCGCCAGCGCCACGTATTCCCGCATGTTGCTGGCGGCCAGGCCCGGGCGCACCGCCAGGGCAAACAGCAGCCGGGCAATGCCGCCCACCAGCACGAAGCGTTCCGGCTGATAGGGCAAGCTGCGATAGACCACCGGGTTGACGCTGTGGGTGTCAGCGGTGGTGAACAGCAGGGTGGTGCCGTCGGGCGCCGCATTCTGCACCGCGGCCGAGCCGATGGAGGCATTGGCGCCGGGGCGATTCTCAATGACCACCGGCTGGCCCAGGCGGGGCGAGAGCTGCTGCGCCACCCAGCGGGCCAGCACGTCGGTGGCGCCACCGGGCGGGAAGCCTACCACCATGCGCACCGGCCGGGTGGGCGCCCAGGCGGCCTGGGCGGCGGCGGGGCGGCCCAGCAGGGGCGCGCTGGCCAGGGCCAGGCCGCTGCCCAGCAGGGTGCGGCGAGTGGTGCGGTGCGACATTCGGGTCTCCTCCGGTCGATTTTGGGGCAGAGCATTGCCTAGTTCGGCGGAAAGCGCACCCCCTGGCGGGCAGGGGGGTTTCCCCGGGGGCAGCGTGGCCCTATTTGCGCGGAGCGACAGGAGAGTGACGATGCAGATGGACCCCGAAAGCGGCGCGCCCGAGGATCTGAGCCATGCCGGTTCGGTGGTGGACAAGGCCATCGAGTACATGATGGACCAGGACATCGATCCGATTTCCGTGGCTTCCGCCCTGCTGGGTGGGGCACTGGGCCTGCTGGCCCGCAACCTGGACGACCGTGGCGTGGCCACCGTGCTGCGCAACGCCCTGGCTTCGGTGGAATCGGGCGAATTGCGCGCGATGCGCGACCAATTGCCCGGCGGCGCCGGCTGAAACGCTACCAGGGCGGCAGTTGCGGTTGACTCATACCGCCGCATCCGCCATACGCCCTGCCTTCATTAGCCACCCTTTCCGCGCGGCTCATTCTGGCCGCGTGTGCTGTTTTCGGGAACACCACCATGGCCCGCCGTTGCGGTATCACCGGTAAGGGCGTGCTGACGGGTAACAACGTCAGCCACGCCAACAACAAGACGCGTCGCCGTTTTCTGCCCAACCTGCAGGAAGCGTCGTTCTACTCGGACGTGCTGGGCACCAGCATCAGCATGCGTCTGAGCACCAACGGCATCCGTACGGTGGAGCATAATGGCGGGCTTGATGCCTTCCTGCTCGGCACGCCGAACCGTCGCCTGCCGCTGGAAGCGCAGGTGCTGAAGAACCGCATCGCCCGCGCCAAGGCGAAGAAGGAAGCTGCTTCGGCGGCCTGAATACCAGCGGGCGGGGCGCAAAAGCCGGGTGGACATCCACTTCGGCTTCCGCTATCTCCGCCCGCCTCTGCCGCGGCCACCCAGCCAACGGGTGGCACCGCTCATGGGCCCAGGTAGCTCAGTTGGTAGAGCATGCGACTGAAAATCGCAGTGTCGGTGGTTCGATTCCGCCCCTGGGCACCATTTGCCTTTCCCTGAAAATCTGCCCCTGATGCTGAAAGCCGCCATTGCGCGGCTTTTTCTGCGTTTGGGCTGGCAGTGCTGGCGGCCGGATTGGCACCTTCCGCCCCGCATGGCAGGCTTGCCCCCTGAACCCAGGGAGCGCCGCATGACCGAAGCCACCGACATCTTTTCCATTCTGCATACCACCCGCGCCATGCGCCGGCTGAAGCCGGACCCGGTGCCGGATGCGCTGATCCGCCGCGTGCTGGAAGCCGGCACCGCCGCCGCCAATGGCGGCAACACGCAGAAGTGGCGTTTCATGGTCATCAAGGACGGCGCCAAGAAAAAGGCGGTGCAG
Organism: Acetobacteraceae bacterium; assembly: GCA_947446625.1. Classification (GTDB taxonomy): domain Bacteria; phylum Pseudomonadota; class Alphaproteobacteria; order Acetobacterales; family Acetobacteraceae; genus CAIMOR01. The sequence continues at coordinate 2,546 of CANFIE010000466.1, forward strand.
GCCTGGTACAAGAAGGCCTTCGAGGAGGTGATCGGCCCGCGTTACGCCAGCAGCGCCGCGCCTCCGGGTGTGACCGCCGACAAATACCACCGTCAGCACAGCGCCGTGGAATACCTGACCGAGCATTTCCACGAAGCGCCGGTTTGGATCGTGGCCTGCATGGAGGATGGCGCCAACCCGAATCGCAGCGCCGGCGCCAGCATCTACCCCGCCGTGCAGAACATGCTGCTGGCCTGCCGTGCGCTTGGCCTGGGCAGCACGCTGACCACGCGCCACCTGCTGTTTGAGAAGGAAGCCGAGGCCGCGTTGGGCCTGCCGCCGGGCGTGCACAGCTACGCCATTCTGCCCATTGGCTGGCCCATGGGTAAGTTCGGCCCGGTGGGCCGGGGCAATCTGGCCGAATTCGTGTTCGGCGATACCTATGGCGAGACCTGGGCCGGCCTTACTGATTGAGCCGGATGTTGGCGGCGCGGATCACCGCGCCCCAACTCTCAATCTCCCGCCGCATGAAGGCGTCCAGCGCGGCGAGGTCCATATCCATCACCAGGCCGCCCTGGCTTTCAATGCGGGTCCGCTCGGCCGGGGTGGCGGCCAGGGCGCGGGCCTCGCGGTTCAGCCGGGCCAGAATGGGCGCTGGCGTGCCCGCCGGGGCAAACAGGCCAGACCAGGTGAAGGTCTCATAGCCCGGCGCGCCCTGTTCGCTGATGGGCGCCACATCGGGGAAGCTGGGGTGGCGGCGGCCGGCGGTAATGCCCAGCGCCCGCAACGCGCCCTGCCGCACCAGGGGCGAGGACGAGGTGCCACTATCAAAAAGCACGTCGCAGGTGGCGCCCACAATGGCGGTCAACGCCGGGCCGCTGCCGTTATAGGGCACATGCGTCACCTCCAGGCCAAAGCGGCGCATGAACATCTCGG
>CANFIE010000467.1 GCA_947446625.1 Acetobacteraceae bacterium
GCCGCCCCTGCCGCGCCACAAGGCCGTCCGCCGCGCGCAGCCGCTCCTCAGCGTGGCGGTTGGCGTGGATGATCAGCGCGTCGGCGTCCAGTACCAGCACACAAAGGCCCAGCCCCTCGTAGCCGGTGTGCAGCGCGTCCTGCGCCGCCGTTGCTTCGGAAAGCCGGCGATGCACCCCCATGGCACGCTGCAGATGCGGCAGCAGGCGCCGCAGCAGGGTTTGCTCCTCGGTGCGGAAATGGCCATGGCGTTCAGGCCGCAGCACGGTCAGTTGCATGCTGCCGCGACTGTCATTCAGCACCACGCCGCCGACCGCATGCGCCAGGCCCTGGGGGCGCAGCCAGTCGGCGTACCATTCGGTGCGGCGCAGTTCCGCCAGCGAGGAGACCTGCTCATCGGTGCCGAGGCTGCCCGGCGCCAACCCTGCCATGAGCGGCTGCCAGGTATTGGTGGCCGCGTAGTGCTGCATGTAGCTGGCCTCGAAGGCTGGGTCGAAGCCATGCTGGACCAGGAAGCCAACCTGCGCGGAGCATAGGTCCTGCGCGAACAGGGAAGCGCCCTCGCCACCGAGATGCTGGCTTAGCCGCGCCAGGAAGGTGCTCCAGCCGGCGGGATCAAGGGCGCAGTCGTAGATTGCGCCGACCAATTCGTCGAATTGCGCCTCGGTCTGTTGCCCCATAGCGGTCACCTTGCAGAGTCGTCGCTCGCCTCGGCGCGAGTGCGGCACCAATTCGTTTCAATTTCTTTATTTTAATGAATTTCATCAGCTTGTCGCCACCCGATTTGGTGTGGTTGGCGCCGCACTACCCCAAATGGGGGACGGCACCCGCCTGCCATCACGCCAGTATGGCCAGACGCACCGGAACTCGATGACGTGGGCAGGAGGCACGAGAACGACATGGATGCCCTGACTATGGCCAGGCAGGCGCCGCACAACGGGCCATGCGCACCCGAGTTGGACTGGGTGGCCGCGCTGCCTGGCTGCGTGCTGCTGCTGGATGCTGGCGCCACGGTGCTGGCGGCCAATGCCGCCGGCCACCTGCTGCTGGAGAGCCACCCAGCCTTCCGGTACCCGAACGCGGCGCTGACCTTGCGACGCGCCGATGAGCGCGCGCGGATGAGCGCCGCCCTGGCAACGCTGCGGCAACAGCCAGACGAAACCGCCGCCCTGTGCCTGTTCACGCGCGAAGGCGCGCCATCCCTGGCGCTGCGGTTGACGTGCATTGGCCAGGAAGGGCAGATCCTGCTCTCAGCGCAGGATCTGCAGGCCTGCCCACCACTCGCCGGCACCCTGACCGCGCTGTTTGGCCTGACCCCCGCCCAGGCCAAGGCTGCCAGCCTGCTGGCGGAAGGGCTGAATGTGCCGGAAATTGCCGAGGTGCTGGAGGTAAAGGTGGAGACCATCCGCTCCCACCTGAAACGAACCATGGCGCGGCTGGGCCAGCGGAGCCAGTTGCAGCTTGTGGTGCTGCTGAACCGACTCATCTGCGGATTATAGGCCCGCATGGCGGCTGGTGTTCAGGCGGCAGACCGAAATTTGCGGCCAACCACGCCTCATTAAGCCATCGTCGTTCTGATGCTGGAGTACGCCTTGCCCGCACCCTGCTGCAGGCCCGCCATCGGTCTGGGCGCGGCGTTTTCGTCAGCTCGGTGGACTCATCCCGCCAGCGGTGCCAGAGCCAGCCCCGCCAGTTGTCGGGCCGGAAACAACGGGCCGGGTCAACATCTCATGCGGATCGGAACGATTGGGCCCGGGCCGGATGTGGTGGCGCGGTGGCTCGCGCCATTGTGCGCGCCGGCTTGGTTGCCCAGGTGCCGCCCAGCCCATAGCCTCAGTGGCACCACAAGGAGTTCGCTGCCATGGCCTGGTTTCTGCGACTTTCTCGGTTTGCCACGGCGCATGCGGTGTATTCGCAGGAAAAGCCCAATTCCTGCGGTCCCTCCTGCCTCATCATGACCAACTTCAAGCTGAAGAAGGGCCTGATGTTCGCTGGCCTGGCGGCCTCGGCCAATGTCAGCGTCGTGCCCGTGGTGGGCAGCTACCTGGGCAATACCTTGTCTCAGGCCAGCCTGGACTACGCGGTGAAGACCGAGCCGGTGGTGTACGACATCTATGCCAAGCAGGCAGGGTTGGCGAGCTATGACGGCACCGCCTATTCGGACTGCGCCTTCTTCCCCAAGGTGCTGGCGGAGTTGGGCCTGGGCCAATGGGAAGCCTTTTGGGCCGGCCAGGCCGGCGTGGCCCAGGCCGCCATTGATGCGGTGAAGAAGGGCGCCCCGGTCATCATCCTCATCAGCTGGGGCGGTGGCGGCGCGCATTTCGTCTGCATCGACGACATCTTCGAGGTGCTGGGCACCACCTACGCCGCGGTCTGCGACCCCGGCGATGGAGAGTTGCACATCGTGACACTGAAGCCGGGCGCGAATTTCGATTATGTGGCGGGTGATGCGCCGATCTCGGCCTCGGTTGGCGAACACTACACCTATCCGGCGGGCCAGACCGGCACCGCCAATGGCTGGATTGTTCGGCGCAAGCAGTAGCGCCCCCGATTGACACGCCGCCCCGCGCAGAGGCACCACAAGCACGGATAGGGCCAAGGGAAAGCCAGTGCGCGGGTTGCTGCTGATTCTGCTGCTGCTGGCCGCCTGCGCGCCGGTGGTGAAGCCAGCCGGACCCAGCATTGCCACGCCCAGCCTGGCGCCGGGCGGCTTCACCATGGCCGATGGCGCCACCCTGCCCTTCCAGGCCTGGCTGCCCGAGGCCGCGCCGCGTGCCGTGGTGCTGGGGCTGCATGGCTTTGGCGATTATTCCCGCAACTTCCTGGAGATGCCGGCGCCGCTGTTCACCAGCCAGGGCGTGGCGCTGTACGCGTTTGATCAGCGCGGCTATGGCGCCGCGCCCAACCGCGGCTACTGGGCCGGCGCCGCCACCCTGGCCGCCGATGCCAGCGCCGCCGCCGCCCTGCTGCGCGCCCGCCACCCCGGCGTGCCGCTTTACCTGATGGGCGAGAGCATGGGCGTGGCCGTGGCGCTGGTTGCCGCCACCAGCGCCACGCCGCCGCCGGTGGATGGCTACATCCTGCTCTCGCCGGCCGTGCGCGGGCGGGAAAGCCTGGGGCCGGTGCTGCGCTTCATGCTGGAGGCAACGGGCCATACCGTGCCGGCATTCATGTTCAACAATTCTGGCCATGGCATTTTCCCCACCGACAATGCCGACGCCATGCGCAACTGGTCGCGCGACCCGCTGACCGTGAAGATTCTGCGCGTGGACGAGGTGTACGGCCTGGTGGGGCTGATGGACGACGCCATTGCCGCGTTGCCGCGCTTCACCGCCCGCGCCCTGGTGCTGTATGGCGGGCGGGACCAGCTGGTGCCGCATACCCTGGTGCGGCAGACCCTGCGCGCCATGGCGCCCGGCGCGCAGGCCGTGGTGGGCTACTACCCCAGCGGCTA